>CAXNGL010000009.1:0-24587 GCA_964201515.1 Burkholderiales bacterium | reverse complement strand
GCGGCGTGGGGGTCTTCGGGGCCATCAAAATCCTCGTCACAATTTGCAAGAGATTCAAATCGATTAACGATTTTCTTGCAGATCCGATGACACGAAATCGCATTCTTTCTACAAATAATCAGTAGGTTAGAAATTGTTCAGGGCGGACTTGGTAGTCACGGCAAGTGTCGCGCATGAAAATCTGGGTCGACGCAGACGCCTGCCCGAGCGTGGTTCCGGCCGAGCGGCGATCGAGTGCGTTCCGGTATCATGCGCTGCCTGAAAACCGCGGTGACGTCATGTGGCCCGCGGTGACAGCACGCCGTTTTCCATCTTCCCGTCCCCTGGACATTTCCAAGAAGGAACACCGATGAAACTGGAAACCCTGGCTGTACATGCCGGCTACACCCCGGACCCCACCACCAAGGCGGTCGCGGTCCCCGTCTACCAGACGGTGGCCTACGCCTTCGACAATGCACAGCATGGTGCCGACCTGTTCGACCTGAAGGTCCCCGGCAACATCTACACCCGCATCATGAATCCCACGCAGGATGTGCTGGAAAAGCGCGTCGCGGCTCTGGAGGGCGGCCTTGCCTCGCTGGCCCTCGCCTCCGGCATGGCCGCGACCACCTATGCCATCCAGACCATCGCCGAGGCGGGCGACAACATCGTCTCGGCCAGCACCCTGTATGGCGGTACCTACAACCTGTTCGCACACACCTTCCCGCAGCAGGGCATCCACACCCGCTTCGCCGATCCGCGCAAACCCGAGACCTTCCGACCGCTCATTGATGCGAAGACGAAAGCCATCTTCTGCGAATCGATCGGCAACCCGCTGGGCAATGTCACCGATTTCGCGGCATTGGCCGAGATCGCGCACCAGGCCGGCGTTCCGCTCATCGTCGACAACACGGTGCCATCGCCGTACCTGTGCCGGCCCTTCGAGCATGGCGCCGACATCGTCGTTCACTCGCTCACCAAGTACCTGGGCGGGCACGGCAACAGCGTGGGCGGTGCCATCGTCGACAGCGGCAAGTTTCCCTGGGCCGAGCACAAGGCGCGTTTCCGCCGCTTGAACGAGCCCGACGTGTCCTACCACGGCGTGGTCTACACCGAGGCGCTGGGGCCGGCGGCCTACATCGGTCGCGCGCGCGTGGTGCCGCTGCGCAACATGGGCGCCGCCATCAGCCCGATGAACGCCTTCCTGATCCTGCAGGGCATCGAGACGCTCGCCCTCCGGATGGACCGCATCTGCGACAACGCGCTGGCCATCGCCGAGCACCTCAAGAACCATGGCAAGGTGGCGTGGGTGAACTATGCCGGATTGACCGACCATCCGGACCACGCGCTGGTCAAGAAGTACATGGGCGGCAAGGCCTCGGGGATTCTCTCCTTTGGCCTGAAAGCCGGAGGGCGCGAGGCGGGGGCGCGCGTGCTCGATGCGTTCAAGCTGTTCACCCGGCTGGTCAATATCGGCGATGCCAAGTCGCTGGCGACCCACCCGGCTTCCACCACCCACCGCCAGCTCAACGCCGAGGAACTGGCGGCCTCCGGGGTGCGCGAGGACATGGTGCGGCTGTCGCTGGGTATCGAGCATATCGACGACCTCAAGGCGGACCTCGAGCAGGCGCTCGCCGCAGCCTGACGGCCGGCCGGTTTCAGGTGCAGACGAGGGGGGCGGCAAATCACGCCAGCCCCTCGCCTTGCTCTTCCGCGTGGGGCCCGCCCTTACCCCCTGCGTTGGCCCTGCGTTGAGCCCCCCTGTTTCTGCTACGATCAGATGCGCATCGCTCACAAGCGCCTGAAACCGTCATTTCCCCCGCCGGCGCGCAAGGTTTTCATCTGGAGAGTTGAATGGCTGCACCGCAGGAAACCCGCAGCATGGCGTTGTTCTGCGATTTCGAGAACGTCGCGCTTGGTGTGCGCGATGCCAAGTACGCCCATTTCAACATCAACCGGGTGCTGGAGAAGCTGCTCCTGAAAGGCAGCATCGTGGTGAAGAAGGCCTACTGCGACTGGGAGCGCTACAAGGATTTCAAGTCGGTGATGCACGGGGCGTCGTTCGAACTGATCGAAATCCCGCACCTGCGCCAATCCGGCAAGAATTCGGCCGACATCCGCATGGTGGTGGATGCGCTCGACCTTTGTTACACCAAGTCGCATGTGGACACCTTCGTCATCATCAGCGGCGATTCGGATTTCTCGCCACTGGTGTCCAAGCTGCGCGAGAACGCCAAGGTGGTGATCGGGGTCGGGGTGAAGAATTCCTCCTCCGACCTGTTGATTGCCAACTGCGATGAATTCATCTTCTACGACGACCTGGTGCGTGAAGATGAAGTGAAGCGCCGGGTAACGAAGAAACGCACCAGCAAGCGCGCGGCACCTGCCAAGGGCGATGTGGCGGACGCAATGGACGCAATGGACGCAGTGGACGCAGTGGACGCGCAGTCCCCGGTTGCAGAGGTGCCGGGCGACGCCGCCTCCGGTGTGCCCTCGGATGCCGGCTCCATTGAAGACCGCAAGCAGGTTGCCATCGACCTGATCGTCGGCACGGTGGAAGCGCTGGTGGCCGAGCGCGGCGAAGGCGAGAAGCTGTGGGGCTCCATGGTCAAGCAGACGCTCAAGCGCAGGAACCCGGGGTTCAACGAATCCTCCTACGGTTTTCGCGCCTTCAGTGACGTGCTGGAAGAGGCGGAGAAGCGCAAGTTGCTGGCGCTGGAGCGCGACGAGAAATCCGGCGGCTATGTCATCCGCCTGACGCGAACACAGGATTGAGCGCCGCGCCGGGGCGCGCACCGGTGGTGTCGGCCTGTCGCCGATGAATATATTGTTATCGATATAAGAACTGCCTGTAGAGGCCGTAACTACGGGCGTCGGCTGATTGAGAAGTAGTTAATTTCAGGGCAAGCCCCGGGTTCTTAATGTGTTGTCACTAGGAGGATGTATGAGCATTTCAATGTATTCGGCTTCGGTGCCGGTATTCGTTCGCATGTTGAACAACCTGGCCGGGGTGCTGGAGAAGGCCGACGCGCATGCGCAGGCAAAGAACATCGATGCCACGGTGCTGACGGGCAGCCGGCTGTTCCCTGACATGTTCCCGTTGTCGCGCCAGGTGCAGATCGCCACCGACGGCGCCAAGGGCGGCGCAGCACGCCTCGCCGGTGTGGACATCCCGGTGTATGAAGACACGGAGAAGACCTTTGCCGATCTCATCGCACGTTGCAAGAAGACGGTGGCGTTCCTGGAGTCGCTCAAGCCGGAGCAGATCGACAGCAGCGAAGACAAGACCCTCACGCTGGAAATGCGCACCGGCCCGGTGAGTTTCAAGGGGCTGAACTACCTGCTCAATTTCGTGCACCCGAATTTCTACTTCCATGTCACGACGACTTACGACATCCTGCGCAACAACGGTGTGGAACTGGGCAAGCGCGATTACCTGGGCAAGCCGTAGTGCAGGGCCCTGACGGAATGATCGTCGGGGGCACGTGAAGTAGGAGCGCGAAGGAAGTATGAGGGGGGAGGGATTCCCTCATTTTGCATTCAACGCTATTTGCAATCAACGCTAAGGACGGCTCATGGCCAAACCCAACTACTCGTACGAGAAGCGCCAGAAGGAACTCGCCAAGAAGGCGAAGAAGGAAGAAAAGCTCAAGCGCAAGCTCGGCAAGCCCGAGGGGGCGTCGGCGGAAGGCGGCGAGCCTCCGGAGACGCCGGAGGCCGACAAGGCGCCCGCGTAGCGCGTTGCCGGGTTGTTGCATGGCCCGTACGACGTAAACGTCTTCGACTGACGGAAAACAACGCATGTCTTCGGAACAGCGCAAGCTGGAGCGCTTCGATTCCTATCTCACGGCGGTGGAGGCGTTCCTCGACGAACCCTGGTCCGATGGCCTGCCGGTCATTCCGCCGACGCCGGAGTTGGTGGAGCGCATGGTTGCGGCCGGGACGCGCGGCATGGACGAGTGCCTGGGCACGGTGCCGCGTCGCGGACTGACCGTGCACGTCTGGCAGGCGGCGACTTGCGCAGTGATGGCGGGCTGTCGCCCCGACTATTTTCCGGTTGTGCTGGCAACCTGGGAGGCCATGCTCGATCCGCGTTTCCAGTTGCACACGGTACTCAGTTCAACCGGTGGCGCCGCCATCGCTGCCGTGGTGTCAGGCCCGTATGCCCAGACCATCGGCATGCGTTCGGGCATGGGCGTGTTCGGCCCGGGCAACCGCGCCAATGCCACCATCGGGCGTGCCATTCGCATCGGCGCGTTTACCGCGCTCAAGGCGGTGACCGGCGAACTGGATGCCAGTTCCTTCGGCCATGCCGGGAAGTACACGTTTCATTTTGCCGAGGGGGAATTACCGGTGTCGGGCGCATCGACGTGGCCGAGCATTCGCCAGCAGCTCGGCTACGACACGGCGGCCACCACAGTGACCGTGATGCCGGCCGAGGCGCCACGCCAGATCATGCATCGCTTCCAGCCCACGGTGGAGGACATGCTGAAGGCGGTGAGCCACACCATGCGCGACCCGGCGCAGAACGGCACCGGCACCGACACCTGCAGCATGGTGGTGCTGGGGCCCGAGCATGCCTCGATCTTCGCCGATGCCGGCATGACGCCGGGCGATGTGCGACGCGCCCTCGCGAAGCGCTCGCGCACCAGCATCGCAGAACTCACCGCAGCCGGTTTCCCCTACAACTATCCGGGCAGCCGCTACAACAAGCCGGACGCCGAGGGCTACATCCAGGGAGCCACGGCCGATCACATCCTGGTGGTGTGCTCGGGCGGGCCGGGCGCGGGTTGGAGCGCCTTCGTGCCGTCGTGGAGCTGGGTGGACGACGGACACCCGGTAACGCGGGCCGTGCGGCTGCCGGGCGGCCCGGCGCATGAGCGTGACGCATCGCGCGCCGAGCAGGACCTCGATTTTGCGTGAAGCGGCGGCACACCTGGCTACCCATGCTGCGAATGTGCAGCGAATGTGCAGCGAACAATGAAATGGAGGGTTCAATGAGCATCGACGTCATCCTGCCGGCACCGCGCGCAGCCACGGCAAGCCGCAAGCCCACGTTGCGCCACACGTGGAAGGCCATTCCGGACCAGCCCGTGCTCGGCCTGATCGACAACAGCAAGGCGCGCGCAGGCGACCTCCTGGAGGCGCTGGCGCGCGTGCTCGAGCGCCAGGGCTTCGCGGCCTCGCACTTCACGGTGCGCAAGACCTCGCCTTCGGAACCGATCAATGCGGCGCAGCGTGCCGAGTTGCTGGCGCGTGCGCATGTCATCGTCAGCGGCGTCGGGGATTGAGGGGCCTGCACGTCGTGCAGTTTGCTCGACGCCATTTACTGCTCCGAAGACGGATTGCCGTCGACGGCGCTGATCACGACCCCGTTTCGCACGCTGGCCGGCTTGACGACCGCCAACCTCGGGCTGGCCGATTTCCAGTGCGTGGTGGCCGACCACCCGATCTGGACGCGCGACGACGCGTGGCTGGAAGCACAGGCGGTCAAACTGGCCGAGTCGGTGCGCAAGATTCTCGTAATTTAGAGCTCCTGACGGGGTGACCGTCTGGAGTATCCGACGTAGGGGAGCGAGAGGGGATGTGTCCCCTCGTAATTTATAGGTACGCCAAAGGAGTTGCATGAATACATTCGATACCATCATCGTCGGTGCCGGCTCTGCCGCATCGGTCGTCGCCGCGCGCCTGGCCGAGGACGGCAAGCGCACGCTGTGCGTGCTGGAGGCGGGGCCTCCGGACACCAACCCCTACATCCGCATTCCCGCCGGCTTCATGAAAACGCTGTTCGACCCCAGCGTGACCTGGCAGTTCAAGACCGAAGCCTCCGAGCACATCGCCGGACGGGAGATCGCGCTGGTGCAGGGGCGCACGCTCGGCGGCTCGAGCGCCGTGAACGGCGGCCTCATCGTGCGCGGCCAGCCCATCGATTTCGACACCTGGGCCGCGCGCGGCAATCCGGGCTGGGGCTATGCCGACGTGCTGCCCTACTTCAAGCGCTTCGAGAACCGCATCGATGGCAATGGCTACAAGGGCGACGAAGGCTTTCGCGGCCGCAGCGGCGAATTGCCGGTCACCATCCAGCCCTTCCCCGATGAGCTGTGCGAAGCCTTCATGGAAACGGCGTCCAAGTGCGGCATGCCGCGCAACCCGGACTACAACGGGCGCGTGCAACTGGGCACGGGGCGCTTCCAGGCGGCCATTCTCAACGGCAAGCGTGTCAGTGCCGCCAAGGCATTCCTCAAGCCCGCCGTGGCGCGCGGCAATGTCGACCTGCGCACCAACGCCCAGGTGACGCGCATCCGCTTCGAGGGCAGGAGAGCGGTCGGCGTGGACTACATCGATGCGGGCGGGCAGACGCATTCGCTCGCTGCACGCAACGGCGTGGTGGTATCGGCCGGCGTGATCAATTCGCCCAAGCTGCTGCAGCTCTCGGGCATCGGGCCTGCGGTTTTGCTGCAGCAACACGGCATCCCCGTGGTGCACGACCTTCCGGCGGTGGGTGAAGGGCTGCGCGACCACTACAGCCCGCGCGTGGTGTTCCGCGCCAAGGGTGCCGACAGCATCAACAACCACATGGGCGTCGTCAGGCTGGGCATCCAGGTATTGAAGTGGCTCACCGGCCAGCCGAGCTTTCTCGGCCTGTCCCCCGGCATCTGCCACGCCTATGGCAAGACCGACCCGTCGCTGGCCGAACCCGACGCCACCTTCATCTTCGCGCCGGCGAGCTGGAAGCTGGGGGCGGTCGGCGTGATGGACGATTTCCCGGGCATGACCTGCGGCGTGTGGCGCCAGCGCCCGGAGAGCACCGGCTACGTGCGCGTCACCTCCAAGGACGCGCGCGCCATGCCGATCGTCAACCCGATGTACATGAGCCACGCCGAGGACCGGCGCATCCTGGTGGCGGCGCTGAAGCAGGCGCGCCAGCTGTTTGCCACGCAGCCCATCGCGCGCCATGTGGAGATGGAAACCCTGCCCGGGCCGCAGGTGCAGAGCGATGACGAGTGGCTGGACTTCGCGCGTCGCTTCGGCGGCACGTCCTACCATCCCGTGGGCAGCTGCCGCATGGGGCAGGCGAGCGACCCCTCCACCGTGGTGGGGCCGGACCTGAAGGTGCACGGCGTCGAGGGCCTGCATGTGGTGGATTCGTCGGTCATGCCGACCATCCCGTCGGCGAATACCTATGCCGCTTCGCTGATGATCGGCGAGAAGGGTTCGGACCTGATTCTCGGCAAACCGCCGCTGCCCCGGGCGCAGCTTTGATTCGCAGCCGGCATCGCGCAGCCGTACGCACTTCGCTCCCCGTATTGATAACTGGATGAGCATGGATACTTTCGATCACATCATCGTCGGCGCCGGCTCCGCCGGATCGCTGCTCGCCAACCGGCTGGGTGCCGACGGCAAGCGCAGCGTCTGCGTGCTGGAAGCCGGCCCCGCGGACAGCAACCGCTGGTTGCACGTGCCCGCCGGCTACATGAAGACGCTGTTCGATCCGTCCGTGACCTGGCAATTGAAGACCGCGCCCTGCGACACCATCAATGGCCGCCAGCTGGAGATTCCGCAGGGCCGCACCCTGGGCGGCTCGAGCGCGGTCAACGGCATGCTGTATGTGCGCGGCCAGCGCATCGACTACGACACCTGGGCGGCGCGCGGCAACCCGGGCTGGGGCTACGCCGATCTCCTGCCGTACTTCAAGCGCTTCGAGCGCAGAATCGACGAAAAAGGCGGGTCAGGTGACGCGCGCTATCGCGGCAGTGCCGGCGAGCTGCCGGTGACCACGCCGAACTTCCCCAACACCCTGTGTGACGCCTTCATCGACAGCGCGGTGGCGCGCGGCTTCCCGCGCAATCCGGACCACAACGGCGAGCGACAGGAGGGCGCGGGGCGCGTGCAGACGGTGATCCACCAGGGACGGCGCTTCAGCGCGGCCACCGCATTCCTGCATCCGGCGGTGAAGCAGGGCAATGTGCATGTGCGCACCAACGCGTTGGTGAGCCGCATCCGTTTCGAAGGCAGGAAGGCCGTCGGCGTGGACTACATCGACGGCGACGGCAAGACGCATTCCATCAACGCGCGGATCGGCGTCATCCTCTCGGCGGGGCCCATCCAGTCGCCGAAGATCCTGCAGCTCTCCGGCATCGGGCCGGCAGCGCTCCTTACGCAGTTTGGCATACCTGTACTGCACGATCGCGCCGCCGTGGGCGAGGGCCTGCGCGATCACTACAGCCCGCGCTTCACTTTCCGCGCCGCGCCCGATTCGGACAGCATCAATAACTACACGCGCGGCTTCGCGCTGATGCTGCAGGTGATCAAGTGGAAGCTTGGTATGCCGAGCATCCTGTCCATCGGCCCCGCGGTGTGCCATGCCTACGGCAAGACCGACCCGTCGCTCAACGAACCTGACTTCACCATGCTGTTCGGCCCGGCCAGCATGAAGGCGGGCTTCTTCGGCCGCATGGACGACTACCCCGGCATGACCTGCGGGGCGTGGAAGCAGCGCCCTGACAGCACCGGCTACGTGCGCATCACCTCGGGCGATCCGCGCCAGGCGCCGGCGTTCAACCCGCGCTACCTGTCGGATGAGCGCGACCAGGTGACGCTGGTCAAGGCGCTCAAGATATTGCGCTCCGTGTTCACCGCCGAGCCGATGGCGCGCTACGTGGTGGCGGAAACGCAGCCCGGCCCGCAGGTGCAGTCGGATGACGAGTGGCTGGATTTCGCGCGCCGCATGGGCTCCAGCTCCTGGCACATGATGGGCAGCTGCCGCATGGGACCGCAAAGCGACGCCAGCACCACGGTGGGCCCGGACCTGAAAGTGCACGGCGTCGAGGGGCTGCATGTGGTGGACGCCTCGGTGATGCCGACCATGTCCTCGGCCAACACGTACGCGTCCACCATGGTGGTGGCGGAGAAGGCATCGGACATCATTCTGGGCAAGCAGGCTCTGCCGCAAGCCGTGCTTTGAACCATCATCAGCGTCCAGGCAGTGAGGAGTGAAGCATATGGATACATTCGACTACGTCATCGTGGGAAGCGGGGCAGCCGGCTCGTTGCTCGCCGGGCGCCTTTCGGAAGGCGGCAAGCACAGTGTGTGCGTGCTGGAAGGCGGGCCGCCCGACACCAGCCCGTGGATCCGCATTCCGGCCGGCTTCATGAAGACCATCTTCGACCCGGCCGTCACCTACCAGTACCTGACTGAACCGATCGAGGGCACCGCCGCGCGCCCGGTGACGGTGGTGCAGGGCCGTACCGTGGGCGGCGGCAGCGCGGTCAACGGCATGCTGTACGTGCGCGGGCAGAAGCAGGACTTCGATGCCTGGGCGGCCGCCGGAAACCCCGGCTGGAGCTATGCCGATGTGCTGCCGTACTTCAAGCGCACCGAGCGGCGCTACGGCCCGGGGGATGACCGCGTGCGCGGTCGCGAGGGGGCATTGCCGGTGTCCGACTACCGGTTCGATGATGTGCTCTGCGATGCCTTCGTCAAGAGTGTCGAGGCATGCGGCGTGCCGCGCACCCCCGATTACAACGGCCCGGTGCAGTTCGGCTCCGGCCGCTACCAGACGCTGATCCACAACCGCCGCCGCGTGACTGCGGCCGATGCCTTCCTGCATCCGGCGATACGTCGCGGCCACGTGGACCTTCGCACGCGCGCCCTGTCCAACCGCATCCGCTTCGAAGGACGGCGAGCGGTGGGGGTGGACTACATCGATGGCGACGGCAAGACGCAATCGGTGGCTGCCACGCGGGGCGTGATCCTGTCCGCCGGCAGCATCAATTCGCCCAAGCTGCTGCAACTGTCGGGCGTGGGCCCGGCCGACCTGCTCAAGCAGTACGGCATTCCCGTGGTGCATGCCAGGAACTCGGTGGGCGACAACCTGCGCGACCATTACACGGCGCGGCATGTCTATCGTGTTCGGGACGCACGCAGCCTGAACGACGTGTCGAGCGGGCTGCCGCTGGCCTGGCAGGTCATGCGCTGGCTGGTCGGCCTGCCCAGCATTCTGGAGATTCCGCCGGGGAACTGCTTTGCATTCGGCAAGAGCCGGCCAGATCTGCCCGATGCCGACCTGCAGCTCACGTTCGCGCCGGCCAGCATGAAGGCCGGCACCATCGGCCTCTTGGACGATTTCCCCGGCATGACCTGCGGCGTCTGGAAGCATCGCGCCGACAGCTACGGCAGCGTGCGCATCACCGCGGCCGACCCGCGGGCGGCACCCTTCATCAATCCGAACTACCTGTCGGACAAGCGCGACCGCGATGGCATGCTGGCCGGCCTGCGCCTGGTACGCAGGATTTTCGCCACCGAGCCGCTGTCGCGCTTCGTGGTCGACAACGCCCTGCCAGGGCCGGGCGTGGAGAGCGACGATGAACTGCTCGACTTTGCGCGCCGATTCGGCTCGGGCACCTATCACCTCACCGGCAGTTGCCGCATGGGGCCGGCCAGCGATTCGAGCACGGTGGTGGGTCCCGACCTCAAGGTGCATGGCGTGGAGGGCCTGTGGGTGGCCGATGCCTCGGTGATGCCGACCGAGCCCTCCGGCAACACCTATGCGCCGACGCTGATGATCGCCGAGAAGGCATCCGACATGATTCTCGGCAAGCAGGCGTTGGCGAGGGTGGAGTTGTAGGGGGATGTCGTTCCGTTGCTTTTCGGAAAGGCATTTCGCCTGACGGCGAGTTACTTTCATTTTCGGCGAGCAATGTTTCGCCTTGCGGCGAGTTACTTCTTTTGTCTCGCTAAAAGAAGTAACCAAGAAAAGGCGACCCCGGAGGTGACGGTTTCGGCGCAAGCGCCGAAACTTCCTTGCGATGCTCGAACGCTTCGGCGGCTGCGCAACTCGCGGGCCAAAAGCGGCCCGCTCAGACAGTGCTCGCCGACTGCCCCTCGGCGTCCCCAACGGGGCCCGGCACTCCTCCCCTGTGTGGAGATACTGCCAATTTTGTCTATCAGGCTCTGCCAATAGGACATCAGAGCGATAAAAACTGACACGCTGCTTATTCCATGGCGGCTTTTCCGGGGCCCCTTCAGCCCCACAGATTCCGGAATCGTGAAGCGCCAAGGCAACTGCACCGGTGACTCAAGATTTCCAATGAGTTTCGATCTGCCGCGAGAGTTGACACCGGCTTTCTCGGGAACTGAATATTCCATACAGTCAAAGGCGATGATTCCATGCAGGTTTATCGGGGCACTGCCGGCTTTGTCCCCGTATACCCGGCGCGAATGCCGGATGCATCCTGAAACGCGCCGGGTTCGACGGAGCAGAACCAATGAGGAGAACCACAAATGATTGAATTAGGGCCGGTTATCATCACCGACGCCGGGTTTGCACCCTATTTAACCGGCACTTGTACTGAGTAGTGGTGCGGGCGGTAGTGTGTTGCTCAACTACGCTCCGGGCGCTGCAAGCCGAAGTGCTGCGCCTGTCACCAGCAGACGGAGCGCGGTTCCTTGATCGACTGATCGCCAAGGGGCCAAGCCCCATTTCTCCCACGTTGGATGGCTAGTTTGACGTCTTGACGTTATAACGTTTAAGCGGCAGAATTAACCCCATGGATACTCAAAAACGCGCCACCGTTTACTTTGAAGCTGATGTGCATCGCGCTCTTCGTCTAAGAGCTGCGGCGACGGACCGGTCGATCTCGGACATGGTTAATGATGCCGTGAAGACCATCCTTGCCGAGGATGCCGAAGACCTTGCGGCCATATCCGAAAGGAAGGGCGAGAAAAGCCTTTCATTCGACACATTTGTCCAAGGCCTGAAGCGGCGTGGTCGAATATAGGCTTCTGATCAAGGCCTCGGCCGCGAAAGAGATCGAGGCGATTGGTACAAAAGCGGATCGGCAGCGTGTAGTTGAGCGCGTTCGGGCACTCGCCGCGGATCCCAGGGCGCCTGGCTCGGAAAAACTCGCCGGCTACACAGACCGCTATCGCACCCGGCAGGGCCAATACCGGATCATCTACCTCATTGATGACAGGCGTCATGAGGTGACCATCTACAAGGTGGGCCATCGGAAAGATGTTTACAAATGAGCCATCCCCCCGCGTTCAAGGGCGGACGTTGGGCTTTCGGGCACTAAAAAAGCGACCCGTCAAAACTTTAAATCCCGCCTCCCCCGGCTTGCGCGGTTTGATGTGCACTTTATCTCCCATCACCAGCACCTGATAACACGCTATGTCCTTGCTGTCCGGCCCGCCGGTGCACTTGCCCGAAAGAAGGAAAAGGGGCCAGGCTCCCATGGCACTATGGGTACCTACCACCTCACCGGCAGCTGCCGCATGGGGCCGGCCAGCGATTCGAGCACGGTGGTGGGTTCCGAACTCAAGGTGCATGGCGTGGAGAGCCTGTGGGTGGCCGATGCCTCGGTGATGCCGACGGAGCCTTCCGGCAACACCTATGCGCCGACGCTGATGATCGCGGAGAAGGCATCCGACATGATTCTCGGCAAGCCGGCGTTGGCTAGGGTGGAGTTGTAGGGGGTGGTGGCATTCCGTTGTTTTTCGGAAAGTCATTTCGCCTGACGGCGAGTTACTTCTTTTGTCTCGCCAAAAGAAGTAACCAAGCAAAGGCGACCCCGGAGGTGACGGTTTCGGCGCAAGCGCCGAAACTGCCCTGCGATGCTCGAACACTTCGGCGACTGCGCAACTCGCGCGCCAAAAGCGGCGCGCTCAGACAGTGCTCGCCGACGGCCCCTCAGCGTCCTGCGCTTCTCGGCGTCCCCAACGGGGCCCGGCACCCATCCCCTGTGAAGAAATACTGTCAAGTTTGTCTATATGTATATGCCAATAGAACATGTATTAGATAAAAACTGACATGTATATATTCTACGGTAGCTTTTCCAGAGCCTCTGTAGCCCCACAGACTCCGGAATCGTGAAGCTTCAATGCAACTGCACTGGTGACTCAATATTTCCAATGAGTTTCGATCTCCCGCGTGAGTTGACGCTGGCTTTCTTGGGCACTGAATGTTCGATACAGTCAAAGGCGATGATTCCATGCAGGTTTATTGGGGCAATGCCGGCTTTGTCCCCGCATACCCGGCGCGAGTGCCGGGTGTATCCTGATACGCACCGGGTTTGCACCCTATTTAACCGGCACTTGTGCTGAGTATTAGACGTTCGGCGCCGACACTTACTGTCGGCAAGGAGTTGGACACACATGGCCAGTCTTACAGCACTCAATTGGCGTGGCTTCTGGATCGGCACTGCAACCATCTTTGGTTTGCTCTTCCTCCTCAACTATCACCTATACGTAATGCCAGACGCACTGTCCGTCACAGTCGGCGGCCTCGCCGGCGCCTAACCCGTCGCTCCAGTCGACGTGCTACGGCCTGCGGCCTCAGCACGCCGCTGAGCACAATCGTTGGGCCGCTCGGTATTAGAGGTAGTCCAAATTCATGTGCCTTGCTTTTCTGTATATACAATAAATAGGTGGACAAGGATCCAAAGAAAGACCGCCGAAATATTGAGGCTCGTGGTCTTTCGCTGGACCTTGCCGAGCAACTCGATTGGGCGACGGCCCTGATCTGGGAAGACAGGTGCAAAGACTACGGAGAGCGGCGTTATTGCGTGCTTGGCTTCATTGATGATCGGCTGCATAGCGTTGTATTCACACCACGCAATGGCAAGCCCCGAGTGATCAGTCTGCGTAAAGCCAATAAGCGCGAGGTGAGTCGATATGAAAAAGCCACTCAAATCTAAAAAGACTGTCCGGAAGAATCCGGAATGGACAGCCGCAATGATTGCGGAGGCCCGCCGGGCCAAGGAAATGTTACCTAAGATATTTGGTGCTCGAACTGCTGCTGCCATGCTCAAACCACGAGGGCGTCCGAGATCTTCAGATTCAAAAGTGGCAATCAGCCTTCGGCTGCCTCCGGAAACGTTGGCGCGCTGGAAGGCCACTGGGCCAGGATGGCAAACGCGTATGGCCGAAGTTCTACGAGAGTCGCTGTAAGTGCGGTCCAACCACTGCTTGGAACATGCACTTCGTGTTGTTCAAGCGCAGTGTTGGATGCCTAGCTTGACGCCTTAATGTTGTGACGTTTAAGCGGCAGAATTAACCCCGTGAATACTCAAAAATGCGCCTCCGGTTGGTACAAGCGGATCGGTAGCGCGTAGTTGAGCGCATTCGGGCACTAAAAAAGTGACCCGTCAAAACTTCAACCCCGCCTCCCCCAGCTTGCGCGGCTTGATGCGCACGTCATCTCCCATCAGCAGCACCTGATAACACGCAATGTCCTTGCTGTCCGGCCCGCCGGTGCACTTGCCGGTGCGCACGTCGAAGGTGGCGAAGTGCAGCGGGCATTCCACCTCATGGCCGTTCAGGCGGCCGCGGGATAGCGAGGCGAACTGGTGCCCACAGCGGTCGCTCACGGCGCAGAATTCCCCCTCCACGTTGGCCAGCAGCACGCGCGCGCCGTTCACCGAGACCCAGCGCATGGTGCCGGGCGCGAGGTCATCCTTGCTGCAGACGGTGACCCAGGTTTCGTTGCCCGGCATGGTTGCCTGTCCTGCCGGCGCGCCTAGGCGCCCTGGAATCCGAACATCGCCGCAGCGTTGTCGGCGGTGATCTTGCGGCGGTCCGTGGCTGAAACGCCTTCGAACAATCGGTCGAGGAAGGCCATCGAGCGTGGCCAGGTGGATTCGGCGTGCGGGAAGTCGTTGCCCCACATCATGTTGTCCACGCCAATGAGGTCGCGCATGCGCATGCCGATGCCGTCTTCCATGAACTGCACGAAAAAATTGCGGTGCCAGTAGTCGCTGGGCAGCATGCCCTCGGTGGATTTCCAGCCGTGCGTGAATACCGGCCGCTCGGTGTACACCAGGTCCATCTGGGCGAGCCAGTGCGGCACCCACGCCATTTCGTGCTCCACCGATCCGACCTTCAGGCCCGGGTGGCGGTCGAACACGCCGGAGAAGATCATCGCCGTCATCGAGTAGCGCGCCCAGTAATCGGTGGTGCAGCGTCCGGCCGCCGACAGATCGCTCACCATCAGCGTGAATTCGCAGCCGGGAATGCCGCCGCGCGGCGTGGCGATGTGCAGGAGCAGCGGCAGCTTGAGCGCCGCTGCCGTGGCCCACAGGCGCTCGTAGATGGGATCGCCGTAGGGCTTGCCGGCGAGCGGTGCCACCGGGATGAAGGCGCCGGCGAGTCCGAGTCTGGCGCAGCGCTCCAGTTCCCTGCAGCCGCTCGCGACGTCGTCCACGTTGATCATGCCGATGCCGCGCAGGCGGCCCGGGTAGGGCTGGCAGAATTCGGCGATCCAGTCGTTGTAGATGCGGCACAGTTCGCCCAGGAGGTCGGTGTCGGGCAGGCGATACCAGAACAGGCCCTGGCTCGCCTGCAGGCAGGCGCCCCAGATGCCGTCTTGCTCGAGCCCCTTGATCATGGCGTCCGGTTCGTACGCCGCCGGGCGCACGTCCTCCCACACGCCGAGAAAATCGATCTGCGTCGGGTCCTCGAAGCGCTTGCCGGCCTGGATGACGCCGCCCAGTGTGGCCACCTGCTTGCCATCGGCGAACCAGGCATCGAAGCTGACGCCAGCGGGCGTCTGGTGGCGCTCGATGCGTGGCGCGCGATCGCGAAAGCGCTTGTCGGCGCGCGTCGTGTACATGTCCGGCGGCTCGACGATGTGCGAGTCCGATGAAATGATGTTGTAGCCTGTGCTTGCGTTCATCACGGTCCTCCTGCATTTCGTAGACGATGTTCGTGAATGATCCGGTCTGGGGTATGCGGCGGAGTATAGTAGCCGTCGCTGTATTGCGCGCGACGGGGTGCGTCCCCGCGCATTGTCAGGCACACCAAGGAGAGTGAGATGAAGTTCAGTACAGACAGAAAATCAGGCGGCGGGCTCGTTGCATCCGCGATGGGCATTGGCGCCGCGCTGCTGGCCGCGCTGTGGGCGCCGGCATCTATCGCGCAGGGCGATCCCGCGTGGCAGCGGATTGTCGCTGCCGCCAAGAAAGAAGGCAGCGTCGTCATCTACTTCCAGGCCGTGCCGCCGGTGATGGACCGCCTGGTCAAGGACTTCATGGCCATGTACCCGGAGATCAAGGTCGAGGCCAAGCGCCAGATCCAGCCGGCGCAGCACATGTCGGTGATCGAAAACGAAAAGCGCGCCAACATGGACGGCGCCGACGTGTCGCAGTACTCCAATGCCATCTGGCACAAGGAGAGGGCGTCGGAAAACTTCTTCATGAAGCCCGTCGGCCCGGCCAATGCCGAGTACCCGAAGGAATACCTGCTCTACGGCGCAGTGCCCATCATTGCGGTGATGCCTTTCGTCATGGTGTACAACACCAACCTCATCAAGACACCGGTCACCTCGTTCAAGGATTTCCTGAAGCCGGAGTACAAGGGCAAGCTCGCCACCTCCGACCTCGTCGCCGAAGCGGTGTTCGCTTACCACGAGTGGCTGGAAAAGACCGAGGGCACCGAGGCCTTCGAGCGCTTCGCCGCGCTCAGCCCGCGCCTCACCGTGGGCGTGGTGCCGGGCACCCAGTCGGTGGCCGCCGGTGAACTGGTGGCCATGCCCTACACCATCTACGGCATCGTCAACCCTCTGATAGAGAAGGGCGCGCCGATCAAGGCCGTGCAGCCCAACCCGGCCTTTGCCAGCGCCGACGTGATGGCCGCCATGGCACACGCCAAGCGCCCCAATGCCGCGCTGGTGTTTCTTGACTTCGTCATGTCGCGGCGCGGGCAGACTGCGTGGAACGGCAAGGGCGAGACGGCCAGCCCCATTCAGGGCATCCCAGGGTCGCTCGACGCGCGCACCATGCAGCCCTGGGACGTGTTCCGCTACACGCCGGAGTTCCAGAAGAGCTACCTGGTGCGCTGGAACAAGCTGTTCAAGCCCTAGACGGCGCAGGGCTTCCCATGCAAAAAGGGCACGCCGTGGCGTGCCCTTTTGCTTTCGAGAGCCCCCGACGTTTGCCCTAGCTGTTCTCGAAGCCCAGCTTTCCCGACGCGGCATCGAAGCGAAACAGCGTCTTCTTCTCGGTATTGACCGCAGGTGCCATGCCCAGCGACGTCATCATCTTGTTCTGGCTCCACTTCCAAACCGACAAGAGCATTTCAGTCATTTGCTCGGGCGTGTAGTGCTCGCGCACCTGCGCGCGCAGCTTTGGTGAAATCTGTCCCGGTGCCGATAACCAGGCATCGGTGAGACGTAGCGCCACCTGGATGGCTTCGGGCAGGTCGCTCGACTCGAAAGCGGCGATCTTCGACTCCATCGTGTCATCGAACCCCTGTTGCCCGGCGACCGCCGAGCGCACGGATAGTCAACGTTCGCAGTGGTGGTAACGCGCCACGCGGATGCGCATGGCCTCCAGCGTGAGTTCGCTCACCGAGTGGGTCAGGGCCACGGCGTGGCTCTGCGCCTCGATGGCCTTCATCAGCTCGGGCTGCGTGGCGCCCAGTCGCGCCCAGTCGCGGCCGGGGCCGGGCGGCACGGGAATCCTGGCAGTTTCGGTCATGTGATCTTCCTTCAGTCGGTCAGCAGCCGGTCGAGCAGCACCTGTGTGCGTTGTGCGCCGTCGATGGTGTAGATGGCGTGCACGATGGCAAAGATGATCGATGAATCGTAATGTTTTGCGAGTTCGGCGACCATCGCATCGGTCATGCCGGCGACGTTGATGTAGTACTGCTCGGCAAATTCGAGCACCGCGCGCTCGGCCACGGAGTAGAGCGGCGACTTCGGCCACTGCGGCAGTGCGGCGATCTTCTCTTCGCTCAACGCCACGCCCGGCGTGCGCCGGGAAGATTCCCTTGCGTTCTGCGCCAGCGTCGCGATGCGCAGGCGCATCAGCTCATGCAGTACCGGGTCGATGGCCGCGAAAGTCCTGCCCGCAAGGTTCTCCAGCGCCGCATGCACGCCGGACGCATACTTGCGTACGGCGGCAATGTCGACGATGGCGGCGGCAGGATTCAAGGCGGTCTCGTGCAAGGGTGATGAGTCGGGCCATTCGACACCGCTCTCGAACGCTTGTCAATCGGCAGGATTCCCCACATCGGCAGGATTCACCAGGATGGCGCATCCTGGCGCATCGGACATGCAGCAGCTACGCATCGCTCGATGCCGGTGGCGGTCGGTCTGTTATGATCATAAACAGGAGAAGCGTCATGTCTTTCGTACCTAAATCGATTAAATATGATCAGGATGTACGGCGTCAATGGGCGCGACGGTGCGTGTCGGCCGTCGCGGCAGGCGCGATCGCATGGCTTCCGGCCCTTGCTGCCGCACAGGGCTTTCCGACCAAGCCCGTCACGGTGATCTACCCGTTCCCGCCCGGCAACCCGGCCGAGAACAAGCTGCGCGTCATGTACGCCGAGGCCGCCAAGACGCTCGGCCAGCCCATCGTCACGGAGTACCGTCCCGGCGCCGGTGGCAGGCTGGGCGTGGTAGCGGTGCAGAAGGCGCCGCCCGATGGTTACCTGCTGTCGTTCGCCACCGATTCGGTGCTGACCGTGGCGTCGTAGGCGAGCCCGACTTTCCATCCCCAGGTGGAGCGGGACTATGTTGCCATTCACGCCCCTTACGCCGTCTCGCTGACCATTGTTTCCCATCCGTCGCGCTCCCCCATTGCTTCCCAACGTGTCCACGCTCAAGGAACTGGGATACGACGTCTCCGCGCAGAGCTGGACCGCCATCATCGGCCCGCCCGGCTTGCCAGCGGAAACCGTCAACCGCCTGAATACGGCATTCAACGCAGCCCAGAGGACGCCGGAGATCGCGAAGATGCTGGCGAGCGACGACAGCTACGTGTCGCTCGCCACGCCGCAGGCCATCACGACCCAGATCAAGTCCGCGTACGACAAGATGGGACCGCTGGTGAAGCGGTTGAACCTGAAGTTCGATTAGGGAGGATTCTCAGAGGCCATTTCAGATTTACCGAAATGGCCTCTGATGCAGGGGTGCTTGAGGGGAGCACCCCCTCAATTCTGCGTGAGCTCTTAACCCGCCGTGCGCGAGAAGAACCCGCTCGTCTCGAATACGCTTGCGGGCAGGCTGTGGATTCCCGCGCGCAGGTGCCGCTTGAGCACGAAGTCGTAGAGCATCGGATTGTATTGGCGGATGGCGGTGAGCGGTTCGACCGCCGCCGCGGGCAGCAGGCCGCCGGCGGCCAGCGCACGGGTCGAGTACAAGGGCATGATTCCCGGCAATGGGTAGTCCGAACCGTTGAGGAGCCGGCCCTTCCAGTCGTTGTCGGCGCGCTCCAGCACGCGGCGCAGTGGCGCGCCGGCGCGGGCGGACTGGGTCAATGCCGAGAGGTCGCCAAACAGCAGGCCGATGTTGGGGGGCTGTCCCATCAAGCGCTCGAAGAGGGCGAAATTGTCCACCCACGGGCCATCGGGCCCGGCGTCGAGGTCACGTCCCCTGCCCATGGAGGCGCAATGCGCAACCACCACGCGCACGCCATGCTCGAGCGCCCGGCGCAGCCTGAGCGGGTTGCCGAGTGCGTCGTCGCCGGGTGCGGCGCGCTCGGTGCCGGCGTGGGTGATCAGGGGCAGGTCGAGGCGCACCAGCGCTTCGTAGAAGCGGTCGCAGCGCGGTGACGCCGGGTCGATGCCCTGTGCCGAGGGAATCCACTTCACCGCGCGGGCGCCCAGCGCGTGCAAGCGCGCGAGTTCTGCGAGGGCATCGTTTCGATACGGGTGCACCGAGGCTGCCCACTCGAAGCGCGCCGGGGCCGATTTCGCGATGGCGGCGCAGTAATCGTTGCCGACCCAGGCATGGGTGTGGTCCGCGCGCGCCTGTCCTGCGTCGTCGTGCCAGCGATCGAGGGCGAGAAGCAGCAGCTTGTAGCCGGGCGGCATGACATCGACGTGGGCGCGCAGGCGCGCCGCATACGCCGCGTCGATGCCCGGCGCGTTGACGCAGGCGGCGTTGAGAAAGAAGGCGCGCTGCGCGGCAGCGATCGGCCAGCGCAGCGTGCCGTCGCCATCGTTGAAGCCGGCGCCATCGCCCACATGCGCCCTGCCGGCATCGCCCACGCCGAGCAGATGTGCATGCGCATCCCAAACCCTGGCCGCGTCGAGGCCTGCCCACGCCTCGCGGACCAGCGGGTGTTGCGCGAGCTCGGGCGGCAGCGGCGCGCGGCAGGGATTGAAGAAGCCTTCGTCCGGCCAGCCACGCCACACGCCCAGCGCGGCTGCGCCGGCAACACTGGCAAGTCCCGCTGCGAGGAAGCGACGTCGCCTGGAATTCATGGCGCCAATCATCGCAGAAAAGTGAGCCTGTCCCCTGGCCCTCCCCCATGGTGTGCCTCTTGCCGGGCCGTTGTCTTGTTTGTCCGGGGCGGTGGCAAACAAAGGGCTCAAGTCCGCACCGGTTATTGTCGATAGGGCATCGCAGAGGGGAGTTTTCCGCTCCGCTCCCTGCTTCGTCACCCGTGGTCCTTCAATAGAGGGCAGAACATGTTCAAGTTGCTGCACTGTTTCTTCCCCACCGGCATGCGTCGCGTTGCCTAGCCGACCTGCGCGCCTCATGAGTCAATCCCCGGACGTACCCCGCCTGCTGATCGTCGACGACGACTCGTTCCTGCGCGGCTTCATCGCGCTGTCGCTGGGCGCCGCAGGCTTCGAGGTCAGTGAGGCCGCTGACGGTCCCGGCGCGCTGGCGCAAATCGAGGCGCGGCCCCCTGATCTGGTTTTGCTCGACGTGATGATGCCGGGCATGGACGGCAATGCCGTGTGCCGCGCGTTGCGCGGGCGTCCTGCGCATGAGCGCATCCCGGTCATCATGCTCACCGGGCTGGACGACACGGCGTCCATCGAACGTGCCTACGAGTCAGGGGCCACCGACTTCATTGCCAAGCCGATCAACGAAACGCTGCTCGCGCACCGCGTGCGCTACGCGCTGCGGGCAAGCCACATGCTCGAACAAGTCGATCACCACAGGGCCAGTCTCGTCAGCGCCCAGCGCATCGCCCGTCTTGGCAGCTGGGTGTGGCAGCCGTTCGACGAACGTTTCGAATGCTCGGCGCAATATCGGGAGCTGATCGGCATGCCTGCAATGGAACCCGACTACGCGTGGCGTGACATGCTCCACTGCGTGCACCCCGAAGATGCAGCGCGTGTCGCCAAGGCCATGGATGCTGCCATGGGTGCAGGCGAGGCGTATGCGATCACGTACCGCATTCGTCCTGGCGAGGGCTGCGAGCGGACCGTCTACGAGCAGGCCGAGGCATTCCGGGATGACGGCGGCGCCGTCATGCGCGTGGAGGGCGCGACGCAGGACATCACCGAGCGTGTGGCGGCCGAAGCGCGCATCCGCCAACTGGCCGACTATGACGGCCTGACGGGGCTGGCGAATCGCAAGCTGTTCAGCGAAGTGATGCAGCACGGCCTGAGCCTGAGCAGGCGCCAGGCGGGCCGCGCGGCGGTGCTGGATATCAATATCGACCGTTTCAAGCGCATCAACGAGACGCTGGGGCATGCAGTCGGGGACCGGATCCTGCAGGAAATCAGTCGCCGCATCGTGGAGTGCATCCGTGGCAGCGACGTCGCGAGTGCCCTTGCGGGCGGGCAGAACCCGGGCCCGCAGGATGTAGGGGCGTGCGCAACCGCGGCGCGCATGAGTGGCGACGGTTTTGCGGTGTTTGTCGCCGATGTCCGGCGCGCCGAAGATGCGGCACTGATCGCGCGCCGATTGTGCGCGGCGATCGAGCAACCCATGACGCACGACGGCCATGAACTGGCCCTGAGCGCAAGCATCGGCATTGCGGTCTATCCGGAGAACGGTGAAGAAACCGGCACACTGCTCAAGAACGCGGAATCGGCCATGCATGGCGCCAAGGAACGCGGCGCCGGAACCTACTGTTTCTTCACCTCCGCGATGAACGCCCAGGCATTGACGAAGTTGGCAATCGAGAACGATTTGCGCGGCGCTATCGAGCGCAACGAGTTGCAGCTGCATTACCAGGCACGCGTGGATGTGCAAACCGGGCGCCTGGCCGGGGCGGAGGCCCTGTTGCGATGGCAACACCCGCAACGCGGCTTCGTGTCGCCTGGCGAGTTCATCCCGATTGCCGAAGAAAGCGGGTTGATCGTGCCGATGACGCAGTGGGTGGTGCGTGCCGCCTGTCGACAGCTGCAGCTTTGGCAGCGCGAAGGCCTGCCGGTGGTGCCGGTGTCGATCAACTTTTCCGCGCACAGCTTTCGCGAGGATGGCCTCGATGCGCTGATCGCCGCGTCCCTGCGCGAGTTCGGGATCGCGGCATCGCTGCTGGAAGGCGAGATCACCGAGAGCATGCTGATGCAGGACGTCGAGCATGCGGTGAGCCGGCTGCATGCCTTGCGCGCGCTCGGCATCGAGCTGGCGATGGATGACTTCGGCACCGGGTATTCGTCCCTTGCCTACCTCAAGCGCTTTCCGCTCAATGTGCTCAAGATCGATCGTGCATTCATCAAGGACCTGCTCACCGAGCCGCATGACGCGGCCATCGCATCCACCATCATCACCTTGGGCAAGACCATGGGCCTTTCGGTGGTCGCCGAGGGCATGGAGTGCGTCGAGCAGGCGAATTTCCTGCTCTCGCGCGGCTGCTGGCTCATGCAGGGTTACCTGTTTGCCAAGCCCGTGCCGGCAGAAAGCTTTGCCCGCCTTCTCGGCGAGGGCCTCGCCATGCCGGCAGGGCTGCGCGTGGATCGCGCCCTGTTCAGCACGCTGTTCACAGCGGGTAGGCGTGACGACTGCCCGCAGCACGCCCAGGTTGTCAATGATGTCGTTGGCCCGTCAGTACTGCGTGCCAAGGCAGTGCCGGCGATTGCGCTCGTTTCATGACCCGGGCTTCGCATCGGCGGCGCCACAGCCTGGGTCGCCGTCAGCAAGCCTGCGCGGGGCGCACCGGTAAATATTCGCATAATTCGATGTACTCTTGCCGATAAATCGATTTTTCAAGAAGTCGCCGTCGCTTTAGCCCGGCCTGGATTCAAGGTGGCATCGGGCGGCGAACGACCCCCCTCGGTGTTGAGAGCATCGTTCGGGCCCCATGAGGTCGAGCGCTTCCCGGTCATCATCTATGTCGGTGCCGGCGTGCTCGCCTGGACCGCGGCCAAGATGATCACCGCGGAGCCATTCCTCAAGGATTACTTCGCCGGCCATCCGGCGGCCGCGGTGGATTGATGCTTTGAGGGCCACGGCGCATATGCGCCCTGGCCTACGCCACTGCCCGCCGGTGCGGAGGCGATCGGCGGCGATGCTGGCCTGATATGATCAGGCCAGCGCATGCGGCTTCAAGGGTCACTTGCATGACGCAGGACCCGCGTGCGCCTCTTCTTAGCCCGGGTCCCCATGCGCATTTGCATTCACCGCATCGACGGCAAGACAGGTAACAAGGTCGGGAACATCTCGCGCCGCGCGCTGGCAGTCGCGCGCAAGCCTGGCTGAGCCGATGCCGATTCGATCGCTTCTTCGCGCGCTGAGGATGGTTTCCGGCCTCATCCTCATGACCTTCGTGGTAGGCCACCTGGCCAATCTCGCGATCGGGCTGAAATCGCTCGCGGCCATGCAGGCGTGGCTGGCACACCTGATGGCGCCCTGGCAGACGCCGGTTGGAAAGTTCCTGCTGGTGGGCTCGATGCTGCTGCATGTGGCGCTGGGCCTGTATGCCATCGCGGCGCGCCATTCGCTGGCCATGAGCCGAACGGACATGGTGCAGCTCTTCCTCGGACTGTGCACGCCGCCGCTGCTGTTGGCGCATGTGATCGTGATGGGCATGGGGAGCAAGCTCGCCACTGCGTTCGAACCCAGCTACGGGCAGATCCTCTCGGTGTACTGGAGTTTTGCGCCGCTGCTCGCCTTCCAGCAACTGTTCGCGGTCATCTTCGTCTGGGTGCATGGTGCCATCGGCCTGTATTCCTGGCTGGTATTGAAGCCGGTCTGGCGGCGCATTGGCGGCGTCGTGGTGCCGCTGCTCTTCGCCGTGCCCATTCTGGCGCTGCTCGGCTTCGCGGAGGCCGGCAAGGAGGTGCTGGGCAAGCTCGCCAACGATGCGGCGTGGCGCGCCGACATCAGGGCCATGGTCGATCTCTTGAATCCGGTGCGCGCCGAACTGGATGCCATCCAGGCGCGCATCCTCACCGTGTACGGCGGCCTGCTGCTGCTGGCCGTGGCGATCTTTGCCGGGCGACGTCTCTACAATCGGCTGGCTCCGGTGAGCGTGGCCTACGACGAAGGCCTGGGTGCGGCAGGGGTGAGGGGACAGTCGATCCTGGATATCAGCCGCCTGAACGGCATCCCGCATGCCGATGTGTGTTCCGGGCGCGGGCGCTGCGGCACCTGCCGCGTGCACTTGGTCGCCGGCGCCGATCACCTGTCGCCGCTGAACGATATCGAGCGGGCTACGCTGGCGCGCGTGGGTGCCGACGCCGGCGACCGGCTCGCCTGCCAGGCGCGCGTGCTCGCCTCCGGCGTGTCCGTGGTCCGCGTGTTGCCGGCGTTCGCCGAAACATCGGCAGCGCATGATTCCGGCGCCTGGATTGCCGAGGACGCCGGAAATTCCGTTTCGGGGCCGGCGGCGTGAAGCGCGCGCTACAAGGACTGCGCGGGCTGTGGCGCGCAGCGATGGCTACGGCCGCGCTGTGCGTCGTATATCCCGGACATGCC
>CAXNGL010000008.1:0-25358 GCA_964201515.1 Burkholderiales bacterium | reverse complement strand
GACATGCTCGCACAACAGCTTTTGAACGGCCTGGTCGTCGGTGGGGTCTATTCCCTGTTCGCCCTGGGCTTCACCCTGGTGTTCGGTATCCACCACCTGATGAACCTGGCGCACGGCGCCGTGTTCATGGCGGGTGCGTTCGTCGCGTTGTACACCGTGTTGGCCGGGCTGCCGCTGTGGCTGGGATTTGTGCTCGCGATACTTGCCTGCGGCCTGCTGTCGATCCTGATCGAGATCACGGCCTTCCGGCGCCTGCGCAAATCCGGCGAGGCGGAATTCGGGGCGATCATCTCCACGCTGGGCGCGGAGCTGATTATCGTCACCTTGGCGCAAATCGTGTCCGAGAGCGATGTGCTGCGCTTCCCGTTTGAGACCTTCCCGGTCCAGATCTTTGAATTCGCGGGACTGCGCGTGACGCTGTTGCAATTGTTCATGCTGGTCAGCTCGCTCGTGCTCATGCTGATACTGACGTATTACCTGTATCGAACACCATTGGGAACTCGCATCCGTTCGGTGTCCGGCAACGAGCGCGCGTCGGTCCTGTCCGGTGTCAACCCGAACGTCATCTATTACCAGACCTTCTTCCTGTCTGGCGCATTGGCCGGGGCGGCGGGGGTGCTGATCGGACTGTCCTTCAACTCGATCCAGTTCGCCATGGGAGAACCATTCCTGCTGCGAGGGTTTGTGGTGGTCGTGCTGGGCGGCATGGGCAGCATCCCGGGCGCCATGGTGGCAGGCCTGTTGCTCGGAATGCTGCAAACGCTGACCGCCGCCTACCTTCCGGCCGGGCTTACCGATGCCATCATCTTCTCGCTGTTGTTCGTCATCTTGCTGGTGCGCCCGTACGGTCTGTTTGGAAAGGAAACTGCTGGCGCCATGAGGGCGCAGCGATGAGTAATTTCTTCACCGTCTACCACCACCTGTTCGACGTGTTCCTGCTCGGATCGGGGTATGCGCTAAGCCAGTGGGTGGTCATGCGCGCCGGCGTGTTTTCAGTGGCAACGGCTGGGATCGCATCCATCGGTGCCTACTGCGCGGCGATCCTCACGACAAAGCTGGGCTGGCCGCATCCGCTGTCGATACTGGCGGGCACGCTCCTCGGAACATTGACAGGCCTGCTCCTGTCAGTGCCACTGGCCCGCCTGCGTGGCGTGTTCCAGGCCATCGCCACCCTGGCCTTCGTTCAGATAGTGGTCGCGGTGGGACTATTCTGGGACAGCATGACCGGCGGGGCCATCGGCCTCAACGCCGTTCCGATTCTGGTCGGCACCAAGGAGAACCTGCTCGCGCTGCTGTTCGTGATTTACGTCTTGCTGGCCATCGGCGCCACGCGTGTGGGACGCGCTTTCGAAGCGATCCGCCAGGATGAGGCCGTGGCAAGTTCCCTGGGTGTATCGGTGACGTTCCACCAGTCGCTGGCATTCGGGTTGAGCGGCGCGATCGCGGGCCTGTTCGGCGGGCTGGAAGCTTTCCAGACTTTCTCGCTGTTTCCGAACACGTATGGATTCGGGCTGATCGTTGCCGCCCTCTCCTACGTCGTCCTGGGTGGTCGAAGGTCGGTCGCCGGCCCCATTGTCGGCACCGCGATCCTGCTGATCCTGCCGGAAATTTCGCGGCCGCTGGCCGACTATCGCAACGCGCTCTACGGCGTCATCCTGATGCTGGTGATCGCCTTCATGCCTCGTGGCATCGTCGATACGGGCCTGCTCTACCTTCGCCGCCGCCGGCTTGCTGCCAAAAGCGCTAGGGAATCTCTCGCGTGAGTGCACTCGTCATCAAGGACGTCTCCAAGCACTTCGGCGGTGTCGCCGCAGTGTCGAACGTCAATATGGAGGTCCCACCCGGCAAGATCACCGGGCTGATCGGGCCCAATGGCGCTGGAAAGACTACGCTGATCAACCTGATCACCGGCGTACTCACGGTGTCCGAAGGCACCATACATTTCGGCGCGCAAGACATCACCGAGGTGCCGGCCTACAAGGTGGCGCGCGCTGGCATTTCGCGTACCTTCCAGAACATTCGGCTGCTGGTCGAAGCCAGCGTTATCGACAACGTCATGATCGGCTTTTATCGTAACGAGAAGACCACCACCATGGCCAGCCTGCTGGGACTTCCCGCGGCGCGCCGGGAGACCGCCACCCTCCACGACCGCGCTCGAAAACTTCTCGATCGCTTCGGCATGTCGAAATACGCGGACCAGGAGGCTGGTGGCCTTGCCTATGGCCACCAGCGGCGCGTCGAAATGATGCGTGCGCTGGCCTCCGAGCCAGCGCTCATTCTTCTGGATGAACCCGTCGCCGGCATGAATGACGTCGAGGCGGGCGAGCTGGGCGAAATCTTTCGCGGCCTGGCCAGGGACGGCATGGGCGTGTTGCTCATCGAGCACAACGTGCGCTTCGTCACCAACCTGTGCGACTTCGTCTACGTGCTGGACAGCGGCCGCATGATCGCGTCAGGGTCGCCCGAGCAAATCGTCAACGATCCCGCGGTGATCACCGCGTATCTGGGCAGCTGAGCAGAAGATTGAACCATCCGATGACACCCAGCATGCTGTCTGTCGACAATCTCACCGCGGCCTACAGCGGCATTCATGCGCTGCGCGGCGTGTCGCTCACCGTCGCCGAGGGTGAATTCGTCGCCCTGATCGGCCCCAACGGCGCGGGAAAATCCACGCTTCTGAACTGCCTGAGCGGCGTGGTGCTCGCAACCGGCGGATCGATCAAGTTCAGCGGCGAAGAGTTGGTCGGCACCGCACCATGGAATGTGTCACGCAAGGGCCTCCTGCAGGTGCCCGAGGGCCGGCAAATACTCGCAAACCTCACGGTGCGCGAAAACCTGGAACTGGGTGCCACCGCATTGTCCGGGCGCAAGTCCGCCTACCCGCTGGAGCGCATCCAAAGCCTGTTCCCCATTCTTGCCGAGCGGCGTGAACAACGCGCCGGCTCGCTCAGCGGCGGCCAGCAGCAAATGCTCGCCATCGGGCGCGCGCTGATGGGTGGACCGCGCCTCCTGCTGCTCGACGAGCCCAGCCTCGGACTTGCGCCCGTGATCGTGGTGCAGGTTTTCGAGGCGCTTCGCGCGCTGAACGCGGAAGGCCTCACTATCCTTCTGGTTGAACAGAATGCCCGCCAGGCACTCAATTCGACTGACCGCGCCTACGTCATCGAACAGGGACGCGTGGTGCACGAGGGCGAGAGCGGAGTCCTGGCCAACGATCCCGCCGTCATCGCCCACTATCTTGGACAGGGCAAGGCCGCCAAGCACTGAGCCCCGCCCGTCGCAGCCGCAACAGCTGCGGCTCAAGACCGATGCCCCGGCTCTTGGCAAGCAGACAACGCATGAGGCAGGTTTTCCGGAGACTTGACCCCGGTTGGCGGCCACCGCACGGCGTTTGGTCATTCCCTGGAATCAATCGATTCGGTTTGTGTTCAAATAACTCCATGATCAACCGAAGCGCGATTTTTGGACTCAACCACATCCTCAGGCAGCAGGACTGGCCGCTCGCGCGGCTGAAAGTGTTTGCCGGGCGTACGCTCTGCGTTCGCATGCCCCCCCTCCCCGACCTGCGGTTGAAAATCCGCGACGACGGCCTGCTCGAGGAATCGGCGCAGCCGGGCGATCTCGTGCCGGACCTGACGATCACGCTGAAACCAGCTGCGCTGCCACGACTCCTCCAGCGCGATGCCTCTGCATTGCGCGACATTGAATTGACCGGCGCGGCCGACCTGGCGCAACTGGCGCAACAACTCTTTCGCGAACTGCGCTGGGACGTCGAAGAGGACCTGTCGCGCGTGGTGGGCGACGTCATGGCGCATCGCATGGTACGCACCGGCCGCGAATTCGTGGCCTGGCAAGCCGATGCCGCGCAGCGCCTGGCGCAGAATTTTGCCGACTACTGGACGGACGAACACCCGCTGGTCGTGCGCAAGGACGCCGCCGCCTCATTCGCCGCTGATGTAACCCTGGCCAGCACCCGGGTTGAAGCACTCGAAGCGCGCATCGCCTCGATCGAACGCCAAGGCGCAAAACCGCCACGCTGAACGCAATACCGGGTCAATTGCCGCCCATGGCGACTGCACCGGCGCCGCTCTTCTTATCTGTTACATTTCCCGCCTGCCCCGACTGAAAACATCCCGGTTACCCCTTGGCTAGCCTCTTTCGCCTGCTGCGCATTTTCTCCGTCGCCTGGCGATTCGGCCTGGACGAGTTCGTGCTCGCGGCAGGCGTCGGCCGCTGGGCGTCGCTGATCCGTTTCATCGGCCGCGTCGGCGGCGACAACCGCTTCGCCGCACCGCGTGCGGTGCGCCTGCGCCAGGCGCTCGAAGCCCTCGGGCCGATCTTCGTCAAGTTCGGGCAGGTGCTGTCCACGCGGCGCGACCTGCTTCCGCTCGATATCGCCGACGAACTGGCCAAGCTGCAGGACCAGGTGCCGCCCTTCGAAGGCGCACTGGCGCGTGCCCAGATCGAAGGCACGCTGGAGAAATCCATCGATGACTTGTTCCTGCAGTTCGACGACATCCCCGTCGCCAGCGCCTCCATCGCGCAGGTGCACTTTGCCGTGCTGCGCGAGGGCAACGACGCCGGCACCGAGGTGGCCATCAAGGTGCTGCGGCCGGGCATCGAGCCGGCCATCCGGCGCGACATCGCCCTGATGGACACGGCAGCCATCCTGGTCGAGCGGCTGTGGGTTGACGGGCGACGGCTGAAACCACGCGAGGTGGTGGCTGAGTTCGCCCGCCACCTGCAGGACGAGCTCGACCTGATGCGCGAGGCCGCCAACGCCAGCCAGTTGCGGCGCAATTTCGACGCATCGCCGCTGCTGGCGGTTCCGGAAATCTATTGGGACTACTGTTCGACCTCCGTCATGACCATGCAGCGCATGCACGGCCTGCCAATCAGCCATGTCGCAAGCTTGCGCGAGGCCGGCGTGGACATTCCTGCCCTGGCACGCGCCGGCGTGGAGATCTTCTTCACGCAGGTATTCCGCGACGGTTTCTTCCACGCCGACATGCACCCAGGCAACATCCTGGTGGACATCGGTGCCGAAGGCGCCGAGGAGCGCCGCGGCCAATACATCGCCCTCGATTTCGGCATCATGGGCACGCTCGACGAGCGCGACCAGAGCTACCTGGCGCAGAACTTCCTCGCCTTCTTCAATCGCGACTACCGGCGCGTCGCCGAAGTCCACCTCGAATCCGGCTGGGTGCCGCCGCGGACTCGCGTCGATGAACTCGAGGCGGCCATCCGCGCCGTATGCGAGCCGATTTTCGACCGCCCGCTGCGCGAGATCAAGTTCGGTCACGTGCTGCTGCGGCTGTTCCAGACCTCGCGCCGTTTCGGCGTGGAGATCCAGCCACAACTGGTGATGCTGCAGAAGACCCTGCTCAACATCGAGGGCCTGGGCCGCGACCTCGATCCCGAGCTGGATTTGTGGAAGACCGCAAAGCCCTACCTGGAGCGCTGGATGAACCAGCAAATCGGCTGGCGCGGACTGGCGCGCAACCTGAAGCGCGAAATGCCGCGCTGGGCGTCGCTGCTGCCGCAATTGCCGCGCCTCGCCCACCAATTGCTGGCCGAAGACCGGCTCGGGCAACTGCGGGATTCCATCGAGCGCCTCGCCGCGATCGAGCGGCGCCGCAACCGCTTGCTCCTGGGCATCGCAGGGCTGCTGGGCTTGCTGGTGCTTTGGCAGTCGGTTCTTCTGCTGTTCTGGTAATCCTGGGAGGCGTTGACGTGAAGGTGGGCCTGAACAAGGAGCGCGGCCCACTTGCATATCCCCCGCCCTGCGCACATGCGTGGAAGCTTCACGCTCGATTCGAAAGGTTTTCAGGCCTTCCTGGGGCCGTCAAGCCGGCCTTGTCGGCCGCATACCTGCCAGAAGCGTTAATATCAATGTCCCCGTCACGGGGTCCCTATTTGAAGGAGGATGAATATGCATCAATCGGCATTCTGCAATTGGCGCACGCTCGCGACCCTGGTGATCGCGTTTGGGGCCGCAACGCCTTCCTGGGCTGACGAGGCGCGCCCTGCGCCCATGCTGCTCGCGCAGGCAGCCGCGAAACCCGCCGCACCCAATCCGCAGGCCGCCCAAGCTGCGCTCGATGCGCTGATCAAGGCGGCCAAGGCCGAAGGCGAACTCACCTACTACAGCGCGCAGACCGAGAACGTGCCGCGTCGCGTCAGCGCCGCCTTCCAGGCCAAGTACGGCATCAATGCCAAGTTCGTGCGCTTCAACAGCGTGCTGCTGCAACAGCGCTATGCCGGTGACGCCGAGGCCGGCAACATCGCCGCCGACATGATCATCAACTCCGGTGATGCAATTACCTATGCCGAGGCGGGAATCAAGAAGGGTTGGTTCGAGCCGGTCTCCACAGCTGGTATCCCGGTCATCCTCAGCGGCGAGTTCCCGGCACGCTTCAACAAGAACGTGACGGCGGTCATCCAGCTCTCGCCCTGGGGCATCGCCTACAACTCCGACAAGCTGAAAGGCGCGGACGTGCCCAGGGACTGGCCGGACCTGCTGAACCCGAAATGGAAGGGCCAGATCCTGTTGCCCGACCCGCGCGCATCCGACGCCTATATCGATCATTGGGCGCTGCTGTTCGACAAATACGGCGAATCTTTCTTCGCCAAGCTGCGTGAACAGGGCTGGCGCCTGTACGCATCGGGGGTCCCCGCCACGCAGGCGCTGGGAGCCGGCGAGGGCAGCATCCAGGTGCCAACGGTAGGACCGCAAGTGCAGGGCGTGAAGGACAAGGGTGCGCCCGTCGCCATGATCATTCCCGACACGTCCGTCGGCGTGGAACAGCATGTCACCATCACTGCGCGTGGCAAGTCAAAGAACCCGAACGCCGCACGCCTGTTCGCCAACTATGTCATGTCACCCGAGGGCAACCAGGTATTCAACGCCGATCCCGGGCAGGCATCCGTGTATACCCTGGGCAACTCACTGCCCAAGGACTACCGCTCGCCCATCCCCGGAACGGCATCGCGCAAGGCCGAGATCATCAAGTTGTTCGGGTTGTAATAGCACGGCAGCCAAGATACCCATTGAGGAACCCATGAAATCAGTCGAAAACAAGACCACCCTACTGGCAAAACTGATGGCGACCGTCCTGCTGGCCGCAGCGTCGACAATCATCCACGCGCAGGCCTCCAAGGCCCCGGCCACCAGTGCGGCGGCGACCCAAGCCGCCCTGGATGCGCTCATCAAGGCCGCCAAGGCGGAAGGCGAGATCCGCTTCTACACGGCAGCCACGGAAAACGTCGGAAAGCGCGTCGTCGATGCCTTCAATGCCAAGTACGGCATCAAGGGAACCTTCGTGCGCATCAATAGCATCGGCTTGCAGCAGCGCTTTGCCGCGGAGGCCGAAGCCAGCACGTTCGCTGTCGATGCACTGCTGAATTCCGGCGACTCCGTCAGCTACGCCCAGAACGGCATCAAGCGAGGCTGGATCGACTCACTCACCAGCGCCAATCTTCCGGTCATCACGAGTGGAGAATTCCCGTCGCGCTTCAACCGAGAAGTGTGTGCGGCGATCCAGATTTCGCCCTGGTCCATCACCTACAACACCGACAAGGTAAAGGGTGCCGACGTCCCCAAGGATTGGCCGGATCTGCTCAACCCGAAGTGGAAGGGGGGGCAGATCCTGTTGCCCGACCCACGTTCCTCGGACGCCTACACCGATCACTGGACGCTGCTGCTCGACAAGTACGGTGAGTCGTTCTTCGCCAAGTTGCGTGAGCAAAATCCGCGTTTCTACGCATCGGGAGTTCCTGCACTGCAGGCACTGGCAGCCGGCGAAGGCAGTTTCCTGGTCCCGGTGGTGCTGCCGCAATTCACCGCGGTCAAGGAGAAGGGCGCGCCCGTGGCATTTTTCACGCCGGACACCGCGGTGGGCAATGAGATCCAGATCACCCTGGTTGCGCGCGCCCGGTCGAAGAATCCCAATGCCGGGCGCCTGTTCGCCAACTACGTGATGTCGCGTGAAGGCAACCAGGTGGTCAACGACGATCCGGGCAGCACGACGGTCTATGACACGGCAGCCCTGCCGAAGGACTATCGCTCCGCCAAGCCCGGGACCTCTGCCCGGCGCCCCGAGGTGTTGAAAATTCTCGGCGTGCAATAGGTTGGCTGCTGCCGGGGCCGCGTCACTAGCCCCTTGCAAGCTTGCAGTCTGAGTCCGAGGGATCCCGTTCTTGCTGAAGGTACGGGGCCCTTTTTTTGAGCGCGCAGCGCGACGCATTGCGAATTCGGCAAGCTTTCCGGAAGGGAAATCATCATGGAAGTCGGCGTACTCCTCGTCGATACCCCCCGCGACATGCCGGCGCGCGAACAACTCGACCTCGCGCAGCGGCAGCTCGAATGGGGACAAGAAGCCGGCGTGACCTGCTTCATGCTGGCGCAGCACTGGGGCTACGGCCCGGTCACCATCCTGCAGCCGGTGCCCTTTGCGGCGCGCCTGTCGGCCGACCTGGGACCACAGTCGCGCATCGGCACCACGGTGATGGTGGCGCCGGTCTACCACCCGATCGCGCTGGCCGAAGAAGCCGCCACGCTGGACGTGCTCACCGAGGGCCGGTTCATCCTCGGCGCAGGCATCGGCTACATCCCCGAGGAACTTCGCGCGCTGGGCGTCGATCCGAAGGAGCGCGGCGCCCGCTTCGAGGAAATGCTGCAGTTGTTGCCGCGCATCTGGCGCGAACGCGAAGTCAATCACAAGGGCCGCTTCTACACTCTCGACCGCTTTGAGCCACATATCGTGCCCTGCACGCCGGGCGGCCCGCCGGTGTGGATCGGCGCCAAGAGCGCTGCGGCGGTCAAGCGCGCGGCACGGCTCGCCGACGGCTGGGTCGGCCCTTCCAAGATTCCCTTCGATGGTATCGAAGCCCTGTCGCGCCTGTTCCATGAGACCCGCAAGGAGTGTGGCCGACCGCCCGGCACCATCGCCTTCCTGCGCCAGATTTACCTGGCCAATTCAGTGGACGCCGCGCTTGAGCGGCATTACGACGTGTCGGGCCAGCGCCTCGACATCTACCAGGCACGCAAGCTCGACCTGAAGCCCGGCAACGCCGCCGGCGAAACGCTGGACGCGCGCCAGACGGCCCTGCTCGGGACGGCCACACAGATCGCCGAGCGCGGTCGCTGGTTGCGCGAACACTGTGGCGCCTCCATGCTCATCACCCGCGTTGCCTGGCTCGGGATGTCGCGCGAGCGCATCCGCGATGAGTACCGCCGCCTGGCCGACGCGGTGGCGGCACTCGCCAGCGCCTGACCCGCGATGGTAGATATGATCAATTTGGATTCTATACCTATGTTTATAATGTATAGGCAATAGAATTATTATCATCTATGTAGCGCATCACCGGCGCCGGGCCGGCATGCGAGAATCCTTCCCATGCGAATCAACGAGGGTCCCTCGTACCTGGCGCGTTACCTCGCGGCAGCCTATGCGCTGCTGATCGTCTACGCGAGCCTGCACTCATTCGCCGGCTGGGTCGATAACGGCACCGCGCCTTTCGCCTGGCTGGCCATGGGGCGGCCGCGCTACATCACCGCCTTCGACCTGTCGGCCAATGTGCTCGCTTACGTCCCACTCGGTTTCCTGGGAGTACTGGCGATTTTTCCGCTGCTGCGCGGCTGGCTGGCCGCCCTCGCGGTGTTCCTGCTGTCGGTGACGCTGAGCGCCGGGCTCGAGTCGCTGCAGACCTACCTGCCGAGCCGCTACGCATCCAACATCGACCTGGCTGCCAATGCCTCGGGCGCCCTGCTCGGCGTGCTGGTCGGTGCGGCGAGCTTGCGCCTGTTGCTGCGCGACGATGGGTTGCAGGCGCTGAGGTACCGCGTTTTCAGGACCGGGGGCCGCGTCGATATGGGACTGGTGCTGCTCGGCTTGTGGCTGTTTTCCTTGCTCAATCCGGAGACGCTGCTGTTTGGCAACGGCGACCTGCGCACGCTCTTCCAGACGCCCAGCGGGCGCCTGTACCCGGCGGAAGTGTTCATTCGCGTGGAGGCGGCGGTGGCGGGTGCCAATGCGCTCGCCGTGTGCCTGTTCGTCGGCAGCATCATGCGTCCCGGCCAACCGGCCCGCCTGGTCATGCTCGTGATCCTCGCCATCGGGCTCCTCGTGCGCACCGCCGCCTACGGCCTGTTGTTCAGCGCACAGGAACTCCTGCTCTGGGTCACGCCAGGCGCACTGTTCGGCATCGCTGTCGGTGCCGTGCTTGCCATCCTGGCTGCAGGCCTGCCACGCGGCGCCAGACTAGCCGTGGCCGGATCAGCGTTGATGCTGGCTGCGGCCGTCGTCAATTTCGCGCCGGAGAACCCCTACTTCGCCGCCTTCCTCGCCGAATGGCGCCAGGGGCACTTCCTCAATTTCAACGGGCTCACGCGGGTGGTATCGGCCGCCTGGCCCTTTGCCGCGCTGGCCTACCTCATGTCGCTGGCCAATGACCGAAGCCAGCGCCGCGACGGAAACGACTGGGGCAGCAGCGGCTGAATCGTCCCGCCGCATCGCCCCGCCAACCCGTCCCATTGCCCGCGCCGTCGCCGTCGCCAAAAGGCGTGCAGGAGCATATGGGTATAATCAGCCCTTCCTTTCCACCGAGTGACTTGCCACCATGAGCTACTTCAAGAACCACGTGTTTTTCTGCTGCAACCAGCGCCAGAACGGCGACGCCTGCTGCAACGACCACGGCGCCAATGACGTGCGCGATTACGCCAAGAAGCGCGTCAAGGAACTCGGCTTGTCGGGCGAGGGCAAGGTCCGCATCAACCAGGCGGGCTGCCTGGATCGTTGCGAAGAAGGCCCGGTCATCGTCGTGTACCCGGAAGAAGTCTGGTACACCTACGTCGACAAGTCCGATGTCGATGAAATCATCGACGAGCACCTCACCAACGGACGCGTGGTCGAACGCCTGCGCATATAGCAACGCCGGGCAACAGCATGCGCCCTGCGCTGCGGTCCGGCGCCGCGACACTGTTCGTGGACGGCGCCGCCGGGCGCATCGAAACCGTCCTGGATCTGCCCGACGAGGGCCGCGCGCTGCGCGGCATCGCGCTGGTCGCGCATCCCCACCCGCTCTTCGGCGGCACGCTCGACAACAAGGTCGTGCAGACCCTGGCCAAGACCTTCGCCGAACTGGGCTATGCGGCAGTACGGTCGAACTTCCGCGGCGTCGGCGAAACCGCTGGCGCGCATGACCACGGCGATGGCGAAACCGAGGACATGCTGAGGCTGGCGAGCTGGGCGCGCACGCGATTCGGCAGCGCGCTCCCCATCGTGGCCGCCGGGTTTTCCTTCGGCGCCTGGATCCAGACCCGCGTGTCCGAGCGCATCCCCGTCGAGCGCCTGGTGTTGGTGGCCCCGCCCGCCGGCTTCGTCACGGACGGGCGCCACTACACCACCGGCAAGGTGGCCGCCAACACCATCGTCATCCATGGCGAGCAGGACGAAACCGTGCCGCTTGCCAACGTCTTCGAGTGGGCGCGCCCTCAGGACATCCCCATCACCGTGATTCCCGGCGCCGACCATTTCTTTCACCGCAAGCTCACGCTGATCCGCTCCATCATCCAGGGCCAGTGGCGCTAGCCCGCCGCACACCACACTTTCCATGGCCGAAGCACAGTCCAAAGTACAGCCCGAACTACAGCCCCAAGTACGGATCAATGTGCAACCTGATGTCCTGACCAATGTCCTGACCGTCCACGACCTGCACAAGTCCTACGAGACGCAGAAAGTGCTGCGCGGCATGAGCTTTTCGGTGGCGCGCGGCGAATGCTTCGGCCTGCTCGGGCCCAACGGCGCGGGCAAGACCACGACGCTGCGCCTGTGCCTCGGCCTCATCGCCGCCGAATCCGGCCACATCGACCTGCTCGGCCTACCGGTCCCGGCGCAAGCGCGCCGTGCGCGCCTCAAGGTCGGCGTGGTGCCGCAGATGGACAACCTCGACCCGGACTTCACCGTGGCGGAAAACCTCCTCATCTACGGCCGCTACTTCGGGCTGGCCGACGACGCCGTCCGCGCGCGCATCCCCGCGCTGCTCGAATTCGCCGGACTCGCGGGCCGTGCCGACGCGCGCATCCAGACGCTCTCGGGCGGCATGAAGCGTCGCCTCACGCTGGCCCGCTCGCTGGTCAACGACCCGGACCTCATCTTCATGGACGAACCCACCACCGGGCTCGACCCGCAGGCGCGCCATCTGATCTGGGAGCGCCTGAAGACGCTGGTGGGCCAGGGCAAGACCATCCTGCTCAACACCCACTTCATGGACGAAGCCGAGCGCCTGTGCGCGCGCCTCGCCATCCTCGACCACGGCCGCATCATCGCCATCGGCAGCCCGCGCGAGTTGATCGCGCAACACATCGAGCCCGAAGTGGTGGAAACCTTCGGCGACGGCGCTGTCGCCTGGGCTGATGTGGCAAGAACGCTCGCGCCGCGCGTCGAAGTTACCGGCGAGACGGTGTTCTGCTACACCGACGATGCGCGCCGCGTGCTGGCCTCGCTCGAGGGACGCCCCGAACTGCGCTACCTGCATCGCGCCGCAAACCTCGAGGATGTGTTCCTGAAGCTGACCGGCCGGGAACTAAGAGATTGAAACAGCGGGGACCGATGAGCACACCGAACCATTACGCGCTGCCACGCGTGAGCCTGCGCTTCGTGCCGGTGTGGCGGCGCAACTTCCTCGTGTGGAGAAAGCTCGCCATCCCGTCCATCCTCGGCAACCTGGCCGACCCGATGATCTACATGCTCGGGCTGGGCTACGGCCTGGGTTCGCTGCTGCCGCAGATCGGCGGCGTCTCCTACATCGCTTTCCTCGCCGCCGGCACGGTGTGCTTTTCCACCACCAACAGCGCCACCTTCGAGTCGCTGTATTCGGCGTTTTCGCGCATGCACGTGCAGCGCACCTGGGACGCCATCATGAACGCGCCGGTCGATCTCGACGACGTGGTGCTTGCAGAACTGGTATGGGCGGCCAGCAAGAGCTTTCTCTCGGGCCTGGCCATCCTCGTGGTGGTATGGGCGCTGGGGCTCTCCACCTCGCCGCTGTCGCTGCTGGTGATCCTGATCATCCCGCTCATCGGCCTGTGTTTCGCCGCCATCGGCCTGGCCATCACCGCCATGGCGGCCGGCTACGATTTCTTCATGTACTACTTCACCCTGGTGATCACGCCCATGGCCATGCTGTGCGGGGTATTTTTCCCCATGGAACAGTTACCTGTCGGCTTCCAGGCGGTAGCGTGGATGTTGCCGCTGTCGCACGCCACCGCGCTGGTGCGCCCGCTGCTGCTGGGCGACCTGCCCGGGCACGTCTTCGTGCATGTCCTGGTGCTCGTCGCGTACGCCGCGGCCGGCTTCTATGCGGCGGTAGTATTGTTCCGGCGTCGCTTGCTCAAGTAAGGTGTCACGCCATGTTGTGGGTCAAATTCCTGCACATCATCTTTATAGTCACCTGGTTCGCAGGACGCCATACGTGCAAGGGGGCATGAAGGGGGAGGGGCCCTTTCATGCCCTCCTGCCCCTTGCATATCCCCAAAGTCAGTAGCGCTCCTGTTAGGATGGTCAAATGCTTTGGGTCAAATCCCTTCACGTCATCTTCATGGTCACCTGGTTCGCAGGATTGTTTTACCTGCCGCGTCTCTTCGTCTACCACGCCATGGCGGCCGGCGAGGGCGACGAGCGCGGCGTGGCGCGCTTCAAGATCATGGAGCGCAAACTGTATTACGGCATCATGGCGCCGGGCGCGGTGCTCACCATCGGCTTCGGCACCTGGCTGTGGCTGGGCTGGTTTCCGGGTACGCTGGGCACGTGGTTCCACGCCAAGCTCGCTGTGGTTGCGCTACTCGTGGCCTACCATTTTTGGTGCGGTCGACTCTTGGCCGGCTTCAAGCAGGATCGCAACACGCGCAGCCATGTCTGGTTCCGCTGGTTCAACGAGGTACCGGTCGTCATGCTGCTCGCCGTCGTCGTGCTGGTAATCGTGCGACCGTTCTGACTGGCCTGAGCGCCCTCCAACTCGAGGTCACGCTTGTTTTTTGCTGCGCGCTCCTGCTATGCTGATCGCATGGCCCTCGAACACATCACGCTGCGCCTCGCCCACGCGACCGATGCAACCCGCATCGCGTTGATGTCGCGCGACCTGATCGAAGTCGGCCTGGGATGGTCGTGGCAACCCGAGCGCGTGGCACGCACCATGCGCCGCGCCGATGCGACCACGCTGGTGGCAGTGGATGGCAAGCGCGTCATCGGCTTCGCCATCATGCAATTCGGTGAAGAACACGCGCACCTGTCGCTGCTCGCGGTAGCCCCCACGCATCGCCGGATGGGCGTCGGAAAACGCATGATCGATTGGTTGATCAAGTCTGCCTATACAGCAGGCATTGCTGTCATTCATCTGGAACTGCGCACCACCAACCAGGCGGGACGGCGCTTGTATCGCGCGCTGGGGTTTGTCGATGGCTCCTACATCCCCGGCTATTACTGCGGCCGCGAAACGGCCTTGCGCATGCTGCGTGAATTGCGCTCACCGGGCATCTCAGCCGTGCAGTGGCAACTGCCGGCGCCGCCTCCAGGGCCGGCTGCCTGATCACCCAGAGATCGCCACAGAGGCTGTGGCTGCGGGGTGTGTTTTAGCAGCGCGGCTGAGCTTGCACAGCAAGCCGCGCGGTCCCCTCTAGTGCCGGGCGCGCATCAACTCGCGCGCCAGTGCCGATTTCTCCGCATCGGTCATGTGCCCCGGTGTTTTCTTGAACAGCATCCAGAGGATGGCACCGTTGATCAGGACGAAGATCACCTCGAGGTAGAGCAGCTGCGTGACGATGGTGCGCGCGCCATGCTCGCCGAACAGGAAGTAGAAGCCGTCGAAGCTCGGCAGCGCCGCGCGCGTCACGGCATAAAAATTCTCCATCGGCGGAAACAGCAGCACCAGCAGCAGGTTGACGGCCACGCCGATCAGCACCACGCGCTGCCAGTCGACCTTGCGCTCTTCGGTCACCGGTGACGTCGCCTTGGGTTTTTTCGGGTTCAGCAGCAGCCAGGCGATGGCGGCATTCAGCAGGATGACGAAATATTCGATCTGCTGGAAATTCTTGTTGACCTGGCGGCCGCCCACATTGTCGAACATCCAGTAAAACCCGTCGAACGTCGGCACGTTGTTGCGCGCCGCCGACACGTAGTCATACGGCGGAAACAACGCCACCAGCACGAGGTTGATCACGGCCAGCACTACCGTAATCCATTGGTATTTGTTCATTCTTGTGGCTCCCGTGACGAACACCCTACCCTCGAGGGTCGCGGCACGTCAGTCGGCGGTCCGGTCGGCGCAGACAATGCGCCAAGCCCCCACTGGCCGGGAGTATGAAGCGAGTCATCCTTCTAGGCAACAGGGGGCAATGGGCAGAAAACAGGGGATTACCCGTTCCCGCGCCGGCGCGGGCGGGCGCCGAGCAGTGTCCCGCAAGCGCACCCCAGATCGTCCTTTGCACCGTACACGAAGGCGGTCATGTTAGATTCGATCCCGTGCGTGCGATGCCTCGCCCACGAATCACATGCCTCGCTCCAACGGAAGACCTGAAGTGCCCCGCAACCTGAAAACACATTCCCGTCCGGCACCCGCCGGGAGGGCACCGGAAACCCCGCGCCTTTCTCACAACCCGCGCACGCGGGCCTTCTTTGCGCCCTGCCCGCGCGGGCTGGAAGCGCTGCTGGCCGCCGAGATCACCGCCTGCGGCGCGAGCGACGTGAAGCTGGCCGCTGCCGGCGTGGCCTTTCGCGGCGAGATGGCGGTGTGCTGGCGCGTGAACCTCGAGTCCCGCATCGCTTCGCGGGTGCTGATGCAGATGGCGCGCGTGCCCTACAAGACCGAGCGCGAGGTCTATGCCGCCACCCACGCCGTGGACTGGCCCGCCCAGTTCGCCGTGGCGCGCAGCATCCGCGTCGACGTCAACGCCATCAAGTGCCCGCTCAAAAGCCTGGACTTCGTCACCCTGCGCATCAAGGACGCCGTATGCGACCGTTTCCGTGAAGCGCTCGACCAGCGCCCCAACGTTGACACGCGCGAGCCTGACGTTCGCATCCACGGGTTTCTGGATGCCGAACAGTTCATCCTCTACCTCGACACCTCCGGCGAGCCCTTGTACAAGCGCGGCTGGCGCGCCGAGGTCGGCGAAGCACCGCTGAAGGAGAACCTCGCCGCCGGCATGGTGATGCTCACCGGCTGGGACCGCGTCGAGCCCCTGTTCGACCCCATGTGCGGCAGCGGCACGCTGCTGATCGAAGCAGCGCTCATGGCTCTCGCCATTCCGCCCGGCGCAAGACGAACCTTCGGCTTCGAGAAGCTCAATCGCCACGACCCGGCCAAATGGGCGACGGTGCGCGACGCCGCCATGGCGAGGGCCCAGGCGCCGCGCCCGCTGGAAATCTACGGCAGCGACCTCTCGGCCGCCGATGTCACCCGCGCGCGCACCAACCTCGATTCCGCCGGCCTCACCGGCTGCGTCATGCTGCAGCGGGCCGACGTGCTGGAAGTGCCCGCGCCGGCATCCGCCGGCGTGCTCATCGCCAACCCGCCCTACGGCGTGCGCATCGGCGAAGCCACCGAACTCGCCGCCTTCTACCCCGCCCTCGGCAACGCCTTCAAGGCGCGCTACGCGGGCTGGCGCTGCTACGTGTTCTCGGCGGATGCAGAACTCGCCAAGCTCATCCGTCTGAAACCCTCCAGGCGCACGCCGCTTTTCAATGGACCGCTGGAGTGCCGGCTGTATGAGTACCGCATGATCGAGGGCAGCCTGCGGCGGGCCAAGCCTGGCGAGCCGGGCGACTCCGTCATCCACGGAGATGATAACAATCGCTCTTCTTGAGTCCGAGAGTCGGTGAGTATTTTAATAACTTGATCATATTGATCTTGCTCACCCAGCAGTCTTCACCACATGCTCCACGAACGCCGGTCGCTGCTTGATGCGCGCATGCCACGCGGCCACATTCGGCATGTCGGCGCGCTGCATGGGGATGCTGTACCAGCGATGCACGAACACCCCAAGCGGAATGTCGCCCATGCTGAAGTCCGTGCCCGCCACGTAATTCTTGCCCGCCAGCGCAGCGTTGAGCAGCGCCACTGAGGCCTCCCAGCGCACGCGCCCTTCTTCGATGGCCTTCGTGTCGCGCTTCTCCGGCGGCGTCTTCACGAGGCCGAGGAACACCGGGACCATCTGCGGCAGGAACACCGTGGTGCACCAGTCCATCCAGCGGTCGGCATCGGCGCGCACCTTGAGCTCGGCAGGGCACAGCTTGCCCTTGCCGTGCTTCTGCGCGAGGTAGCGCACGATGGCGTTCGACTCCCACAGCACGAAGCCGTCGTCCTCGATGGTGGGGATCCTGCTGTTGGGATTGAGCGTCCGATAGGCGGGTTCCTCCAGCTTGCCGAACGGCCCGCCGATGTCCACGCGCTCGAAGGGCAGGCCGAGTTCCCCGGCCGCCCACGTCACCTTCTGCACATTGCCCGAATCGGCGCGTCCCCAGATTTTCAGCATCGTCTCTCCTTGGTGTTGGTCAAAGTAATCATGTGGCATGCATGGCCAGGTGGCCGATCGCATTGGCGTAGTAGTCGAGCACAGCGCCTTCGCCCGCCGCCGCGCGGTAGAGACCGTCCTCCTCGACAACGATGCGGCGCAGGGTGAGCATGCGCAGGCCCACGCCGAAGGCATAGTCCTGATCCTCGCGCGGAATGTAGAGGCGCGCACCGCGCCCGGCCAACGCCTCCATGCGCTGGTGCACCGCGGACTTGAGTTCCAGTTCGCTGTAGGCGCGCCCCGGGTTGTCCACCAGCACGCTGGCCACCAGCGACACCGGCAGCACCGGGATGACTTCGCCGATGCGCGCCATCAGTGTTGCCGCGATCTCGCTGACTGCGGCACGGCGGTCCGCGTCCGACAACGCGGGGAAATGCAGGCCACGCTCGCGCGCCCATGCGCGCATGGAGAATGGCGTGCCGAAGTTGACGCAGGCGTAGCCGAAGCGGTGCCAGCGGCGCGTCATCACCAGCCACAGGTTGTCGGCAAGGAATCCCAGGGCCTTCACCACGCCGGCCAATTTGCCCGGGCGCGGCGCATCCTTGTCCAGTTTCAGCAGCTGGCTGCGGTCCTCCAGCACTCGATCGTAGTTGAGCCCCACGGGAATGAACACGAGATCCCGCCGCTCCATATCGCCGACTGCGCCGTCGCGCTCGTCGAACCCCTTCAGCATGTAGTCGAGCAGGCCGAACTTGGGCGGCCGCAGCTTGCCATCCACGGTGAGTCCGCCCTCCGGGAACACCGCCTGCGTCACGCCGCCGGCGGTGGCCATCTGCACATAGCGCGACAGCACCGTGCGGTACAACGCATCGCCCGAATTACGCCGCACGAAATAGGCGCCCATGGAACGCACTAACTGCTGTAATGGCCAAACTCGCGCCCACTCGCCCACCGCGTACGACAAGGCAGCGCGTTCGGCGGCGAGAAAGCCCACCAGCACGTAATCCATGTTGCTGCGGTGGTTCATCACGAACACGATGGTCGATTTCGGATCCACGCGCGCGAAGGACTCGGCATCCACGTAGCCGATGCGCACGCGGTACATCACGCGTGCCAGGGCACGCCCCGCGGCATAACCGAGTCGAAAGTAGATGTAGGCATTGAAGGAGGGCACGATTTCGCGCGCATAACGGTCCACGCGCCGCCACACCTCACCCATCGGCTCGCCCGATTCATTGGCGCGCGCAGCCGCCGCCGATTGCACCTTCGGGTCGTGGAACAGGCGATCGATCAGCACCTGCCGGCGCGTCAGCTTGAAGGAAGGCAGCTCCACATCGAGCTTGCCGCCGATCTGTCGAATGACGGCGTTGATGCGGCGCCGGAAATACCAGCGCATGCCCGGGGCGAGCAGCAGCACCAGTGCCGCCCAGCCGGCGAAGGCGATGAGCACGATGAACAGCCACAGCGGCAGTGTGATCGACGCGTTCGTGAGATGCCCTCCTCCGAGATCTCTCCTGGGCGCCAGTCCCGTGCGGGCGCCCCATGGATAGGGACGAGCTGCTTGCCGGATGATCATAACAGGCGTCAAACTCTTTCCGTTCTTCGTCACCGGATCGATTGCGGGACGATCGCCATGCCGCGACCGTCAATGCCTTCGAAAAGTGCCTGTTCCCGGCTACTGCCAAGCTTCGGTGACATGCGCACAATCCCTCCCCTGACGTGGCACACTTCGATTGCCTTCACGCCGGATAATCAAGCCAACATCACAGGGAAGACACATGAAAACACTGATAACCATCCTTCTGGCCGCATCACTTGTACTGTCCAGCAGCCTTTTTGCAGCCGACAAGGACGCCAAGGCACCGGCCAAGCCCGCCGCCACTGAGGCCAAGGCACAGCTGATCGACATCAATAGCGCGAAGGCCGATGAGCTGATGAAGCTGGATGGCATCGGCGAGGCTCGCGCGGCAGGCATCATCAAGGGCCGGCCCTACAAGGGCAAGGACGAACTCGTCGCGAAGAAAGTTATCCCGCAGGCGGTGTATGACAAGGTCAAGGAAAACATCATCGCCAGACAGAAATAAGGGGAGTCATCCATGCAGATCCTCGCCGGCTTTCTCGCAGGTCTCGTCATCAGCACGCAGGCCATGGCACTGGACCTGGGCAGCCTGAGCAACGCCGATGCCGTCGGCGGATTGAAGGACGCACTCACCCAGGGCGCATCCGTGGCTGTATCCAAGCTCGGCGTGGAAAACGGCTTCCTCGGCAACGACAAGGTGAAGATCCCGCTCCCCGACGCCATCAAGAAAGTGGAGAGTGGAATGCGCCTGATCGGCATGCAGAAACAGGCTGACGAGCTGGTGACGGCGATGAACCGGGCCGCCGAACAGGCGGTGCCGGAAGCCAAGGCGCTGCTGGTGGCATCGATCAAGAGCATGAGCGTGCAGGATGCCAAGGGTATCCTCACCGGCAGCAATACCGCAGCGACCGAGTATTTTCGCAAGAGCACCAGTGGCCAGCTCACCGCGAAATTCCTGCCCATCGTCAAGAAAGCAACCGCCAAGGTCGGGCTTGCCGAGAAGTACAACAACATCGCCGGCAAGGGCGTGGCACTGGGCCTGGTCGATGCCAAGCAGGCGAAGATCGAGGATTACGTCACGCAGAAGGCGCTCGATGGCCTGTTCCTCATGGTGGCTGAACAGGAGCAGGCGATCCGCAAGGACCCGGTCGGCACGGCCACGGGCATGGCGAAAAAGGTATTCAGCCTGCTGGGCAAGTAACCACGACAGGGACAAGGCGTGTAGCCAGCAACAAGGCGGTAGCCAGCAGGCTGCGCGCCTCAAGCGTTGGGCAGGCCCAACAGGCGCTTGCTGAGGATGTTGCGCTGGATTTCGCTGGTGCCGCCGTAAATGGTGGCGGGGCGCGCCGCCATGTAGAGCCGCCGAATGTCCACCACTCGACCACCAACATGCACCTCACCGATGGGACCGTACTCCCCGGCCAGCGCCATGACCGCATCGGCAGCGCGCTGGAAATGCTCGGTCGCAGCAATCTTCGACAGTGACAGGTCGCTGTCGGATTCACGCTCCTCGCTCACCGCCTGTCCCACCTCGCGATACAGGCACATCAAGGCGTGCAGTTCGAGCGCAAGCGCGGCGTAAGTTTCGGTGAACGCCGGATCCTGGCTGATGCCGAGCGCCTCGCCCACGCCCTTCAACGCCTGCATGGCCAGCCGTGAATTGCGCGGGCTGCCGATGAACAGGCGCTCCACGCCCAGCATGGCCCGGGACACCGTCCAGCCGTCTCCCACCTTGCCGACCACATTGGCCGCCGGCACGCGCACGTCGGCGTAGAACACTTCGCAGAATTCATCGTCGCCGGCGAGGTTCACGATCGGCCGTACGGTGATGCCCGGCGTCTTGAGATCAGCCATGATGAACGTGATGCCGGACTGCCGGGCCGCCTCGTTGCTGGTGCGCACGAGCAGGAACACATGGGTGCTGTCGAGCGCGTGCGAGGTCCAGATCTTCTGGCCATTGATGACGAAATCGTCGCCATCGGCAACCGCGCGCGTATTCAGGCTCGCAAGATCGGAGCCGGCATTGGGCTCCGAATAGCCCTGGCACCACCAATGCTCGCAACTCAGTATTTTCGGCAGGTAGAGCTGCCGCTGTGCTTCGGTGCCGCATTTGAGGAGCGTGGGGCCGAGCTGGCTGTCGCCCAGGTTGACGGTGCGGGCAACCTGGGCGCGCTCCAGTTCCTCGTCGTAAATGATCTGTTTCTCGATCGACAGGCCAAGGCCCCCGTACGCGCACGGCCACGCCGGGGCGCGCCAGCCGTGGCGATACAGCAGGGAAAACCACGACTTGGCCTCGGCACCGCGCAAGCGATCCGCAGGCCGGCGGATCTCCTCGGGGCAGTGCTGCGCCAGCCAGTTGCGCCAGCGCAGGCGAAAGGCTTCGTTGGCGAGCGCATTCAAGTCCACGCCGGCGTTGCCGTTTTCCGCGATGGGCCCGTGTGTCATGGCTACACCGCCGCCTGGACGGTCATGAAGCGGCGCAGGTGCGCCTGCGGCGTACCCAGGTACGCCGACAGCCTCACCGCAGATTTGAGGTACAAGCCGATGTCGGCGGCGTCGGTGTACCCGATGCCGCCATGCATCTGGATGGCGACGCGCGCCACCCTGTCGGCGGCGCGCGAGCACAGGGCCTTGGCCGCGCTGATGTCCGGGCAGGCGGCCGCAGGCTGAACTTCGTATCCGTTGACGGCGTGGCGCAGTGCGGCGCCGGCGAGCGTGCATTGGATGGCCAGGTCAACCGCCCGGTGTTGCAACGCCTGGAAGGTGCCGATGGCGCGACCGAACTGGACACGTTGCTTCAGGTAGTCGATCGACGTTTTCAACGCCTGAGCGGCCTGCGCCAGCAGCATCGCCGATACCGCGAGCGTCGCCTCGTCCAGCGTCCGGCCCAGCAATGCGCCAGCGCCAGTGCCCTCGGCGAGCACATCGGCGGCAGTGAGCGCGACGTCCTCGAATACCAGCGTCGCGGCCACGCTGCCGTCGATCAGCCGGTGCGGCGTCAGCGTAATGCCGGCTGCGGAGGACGGGACGTGCACCAGTGCCAGGGTGCCGTCACGCTTGCAGGTCACCAGATATCCGTCCGCGCCGACAGCGGCGGCAACAAAACGCTTGGTCCCACTCAGCTTCAAGCCCGAACCCGTCACGACCAGGGTCGCCTCGCAACTGCCGGGTTCCAATTCAAATGGCTTTTCCTGCCAGGCCAGCGTCAGCACCCTGCTGCCGCCGACGATCCCGGGCAGCAGCGTCGCGCGCAGCGTGGCATTGGCGCTGCCTGCCACCAGCATGGACGGGACCAGCGCGCAGGCAACGAAGGGTTCCGGCAGCAGCACTTCCCCGAACACTTCGCACAGGGCGACGGTTTCGCGGACGGACATTGCGCCCCCGCCCAGGGCTTCCGGGACACGCAGGCCCAACCAGCCGGCCTCCGCCAGCGCACTCCATACCTCGCGCTCATAGCCGCTTTCGACTGCGCGCATCTGCCGTACGCGCGCCAGGCTGTGGCGTGCCGCCACGAAACCGCGCGCGCCCTCCTTGACCAACCTTTGCGTTTCATCTTCCGTTGATGTCTGCATGGCTTCCTCGTCGCCCCTACCCGCGTAAAAATACACCTGCACGGCTGGCAATAGTACTGCCTCAACCGCGCTGCGGCCGGGCTGCGCGACAACATGACACGCCGCGGCCCGGCTGTTAGCATCACCCTCCAGCGCTGTGCGAAACCCACGCCGTGTGGGGCGCCACGATCGATCGGCAGCGCGCCACCGCAACACCAACGGAGGGTATTCATGATCTGTCTGCAACGCTGGGCGCGCGCCCTACCTGCCGCGCTGGTGCTTCTGGTCTGGCTCGTCCCCGCGTCGCAATTGGTGACTGGCGACGCGCTGGCGCAGGGCTTTCCCAACCGGCCCATGAAGTTCATCGTGCCTTTTCCGCCTGGCGGTTCCACTGACGCAGCCGGACGCATTTTCGCCGCGGAAATGGCGGCCACCCTCGGCCAACCGGTGTTGGTGGAAAACCGCCCCGGCGCTTCCGGCGCAATTGGCGTCGATGCCATCGCCAAGTCGGCTCCCGATGGCTACACCATGGGGCTGAGCGGCACCGGCCCGAGTGTCCTGGTGCACATCATGGGGCCGCGGCCCGGCTTCACCATGAAGGACCTGATCGTCGTCGGGCACGCCGGCCTGGTCGAGCTGATCGTGGTCGGCCGGCCCGGTCTGCCCTACAACAGCATCCGGGAGATTGTCGCCGTCGCCAAGGCATCACCGGGCAAGATCAGCTATGCCACCTCGGGCAGCGGCAGCCCACCGCATCTTTCCTTCGAATACCTCAACTCGCTGGCCGGAATCGAGTTGCTGCACATTCCCTACAAAGGCGATGCGCCGGCCCTGACCGACCTGATGGGCAACCAGGTGGACCTGGCCATCCTCGGCGTCCCGGGCGCCGTGGTGCAGATCAAGGCGGGCAAGATCAAGCCCATTGCCATGACTGCGACGACGCGCTCGGTAGCGTTGCCGGAGGTGCCCACTGTCGCCGAGTCCGGTGTGCCGGGCTACGACGCCGCGCCGTTCACGCTGTTCGTGGTCCCGGCGGGCACGCCTGCACCCATCGTCGAGCGGTTGAATGCGGCGCTGAATGACGCGCTGCGCAAGCCCTCGGTGGTCGAGCGCTTTGCCACCTTCGGCATCACGCCCGTCGTTATGACGCCGGCTGCGGCGACCGAATTCCTGCAGCGCCAGACGGAAAAATGGGCCAAGGTGATCCGTGACGCGAAGGTGCCAACGGTGCAGTAAGCGCAGCTGTCCCGGCGCCGGCGGGCGATGACTGCTGAAATGGCCCCTACGCAGGCGCAGCACCGCTGGGCGGCGGCAACTCCGGCGGCCGCTCGATCAGGACGGTCTGCTTGCCGTCGGCAAAACTCACCCCCATCGCCTTCAACTCCACCTCGATGCGTTTGAACGCCTGTGCACGCACATCGAACTGGTTGCCGGGCGCAGTCTCGAACTTGCAGCGGAAGATCTTCACGCCCGGATCGATGCGGTAGAGCTTGCCCTTGAGCGGCTCGCGCAGCATGTGGCCCACCTCCGGGTCGTCGAGCATGGCGATGCCGATCTTCTTGATCATCTTGCGGATCTTCTCGCTGTCGGCGTCGATGGGCAGCGGCAGGTTGAACTTCTCGATCACCCAGTCGCGCGAGTTGTTGCGCACCGTGCCGAGCGCGCCATACGGCACGAAATGCAGCGGGCCGTTGTGATGGCGCAGTGCCACGGTGCGCAGCGTAATGCGCTCCACCGTGCCCTTGGTGGTGGTGCCGCTCTCGATGTACTCGCCGACGCGAAACGCATCCTCGGCCAGGAAGAAAACGCCGGCGATGATGTCGCGCACCAGCGCCTGGGCGCCAAAGCCCAGCGCCAGGCCGAGCACCCCCGCGCCGGCCAGCAGCGGCGTCACCTCGATGCCCAGCGCCCACAGCGACGACAGCACCAGCATCACCAGGAGCAGCACCGCGGCAGTGGTGCGCAGCAGCGGCAGCAGCGTCAGGAGGCGCGCGTTGGGGTTCGGCTCGCCATGCGGATCACCCACGTTGATGGGGCCGATGCGTTCCAGGCGATGATCGATGGTGGTCTTGATGACGATCCAGATCACGTGCGCAAACAGCGCCAGCGCCGCCACGCCGAGCAGCTCGAACCCCAGCCGCACCAGCACGTGCGGGCTTTTCGCCATGTCCGACATCGGCGCGTTCAGCACCAGCGCGCAGGCGCCCAGCCCCAGCAGCACGATCATGAAGCGCGCCACCGACAACACGATGCTCGGCGCCAGGCTCGGATCGATGACCTCGGCGCCGGTATGGGCCCTGGCCGCCGCGGCGTCGGCGGCAATCTCCGCTTCCCAGAAGAAGAACACCAGTGCCCGCAACACCAGCTGCAGCGCGATGACGATCGACACGATGGCGGCAATCGCCGCCGCCGTCTCCGCGCCCAGCAACCACAGGCCATACACCGCGACCACCAGCAGCGCGACGACAATGGCGCGCGGGAACTGCGGCAGTCGCCGCCGACCGCCGCTGTCGCCCCTCTCGCTGCCACGGTTGCCGCCGACGCGTGAGAGCAGCAACAGGGTCAGCACCAGCAGCGCCGCGGTCAGGGATGCCGCCAGTACGCGCAGCGCGCCGGCCACGTGCCGGGCGCCGGTGATCGGCTCGATCAATGCAGGAACGAACCCGCCGATGGCCAGCACCAGTGCCACCCCAAGCACACACGCAGATACCCAGTGCACCTG
>CAXNGL010000007.1:0-26173 GCA_964201515.1 Burkholderiales bacterium | reverse complement strand
CTCAAACCCCGTTGGAATCACGTCCCCCGTTCAGACTCAAACCCCATTGGACAAGGCTGGAACTTGCTACCGAGTGCCCCACCGGCTATAATGGCGAGCTTCGTTTTTCACGCACAATACTTTCACTCCGTACATTCTACTTTCACTCCGTACATTCGCGACATCAAGGGATATCACAGACTATGGCCAACACCGCAGGTGCGCGCAAGCGCGCAAGGCAATCGGAAAAGCGCCGCCAGCACAATGCCGGGCAACGCTCGACCCTGCGCACGGCCATCAAGGGCGTGCAAAAAGCCATCCTCGCAGGCGACAAGACCGCGGCGATGAAGCTGTACCAGGAGTCGATGAGCGTCGTCGATCGCATTGCCGACAAGCGCATCATCCACAAGAACAAGGCGGCCCGTCACAAGAGCCGCCTGGCAGCGCAGATCAAGGCGATGGCTGCAGCAGCCTGACCCGCGCCGCACCTGTCTGACGACAGGCAGAAAAAAGGCGAACCCCGGTTCGCCTTTTTTATTGGCGCCGCGCCCTGCGGCCGGCAACGTGGCGGTCATCGCGCATCAGCTGGCGGCATCGCCCGCCGTGCCGGCGCCCTGCGCATTCTCGCCCCCCTCGCCCCCCTCGTCTGCTCGCTTGGCGATGCGCCCCGGCCGCACCTGCAACTCGTTGTCCTTGGCGAAATTGAGCAGGAAATTGAAGGCCATGGGCTGCAGCTCTTCGAGCGCGATGGACACCACCACGCATTTGACGCCCCCCGAGTTGATCGGCTGGACATAGGGGGAATACTCCATGCGATGCTCGGCGCCGAATGCCGACATGACGCCACACAGCCGCTCGGCCCAGTCGCTGGGGCGAAACGGCTTGCCTTCGTGGGTCAACCCGCGAATGACGACTTCCGTGGACTTATCCGACACGGGACATGCTTATTTTAGGAATGGGGGCCTGGGACAGTGGGTGCATGGACGGGGAAGGCCGGAACGCGGGTGCACTACATGCGGGTGCGCTGCACAATTCTAGCACCCGGATTTTTAACGCTTTTTTTGCGGCCCGCATGCCGCCAGGATCGATCGTACCCATGCCATTTGCATAATTCCGAGACAAAATGCACAAAGATCAGGCCCTTAGGTTGCCGATTGAATGCTCCTATGCTATATCCCATCTAAATCCTTGTATTGGGAGGGGTATGCTGCCGCCAACCACCCTGAAGTATGCGTTCCGTATTCGCACCCGCCATGGGCTGGTCGTGGAGAACCTTGCCATTCACGGCCGCGATGAGGCTGATGCCGAACGCAAATTGCGCCAGATGTACCAGCATTGCGAAATCATCGAATGCATCGTGTCGCAAGGCAATCGCAAGCAGGGCCTGGTGAGTTTCGAAGACGTGGTGTCGCTCATCTCCAAGTAGCAGGCCATACGCTCCCGCTAGACAGCACCTGCCCCTGAAACATCTTGCGGCAATACGCCGTCATCCGGGTTGCGCGCCTGCGGCGCGACGTCCCAGAAGCCGCTCTGGATCAATTCGTCGAGCAGCGCCGCATAGTCCCGCGCGCCGCGACTGTCCGGTGCGTGAGAAAAAATATCGCGTCCCTTGGCCGGGCTCTCGGCCACCGACACATTCTCGGTGATGCGCGTGGTGCACAGCTCGGCGCCGAATCGCTCGGCGAGCTGCGCCGCGATGTCATGCGACATGCGACGCCGCGCATCGAAGCGCGTCAACAGGTAGCGCCGCTCCACGCGATTCTTGAGCACGTGCTCGAGCGCGCGCAGCGTGCCCTCCAGCTGGATGGCGCCGCGCATGGCGAGAAAGTCAGTGGAGATCGGGATCAGCACGCGCTGGGCGGCAAACACGCCGGAGAGGGAGAGCACGCCCAGCATCGGGCAGCAATCGATGAGCACCGGGCGCATCGCGGCGCCGGGCGCCGGCGCGTAGGCGGCGTCCAGCCCTTCACGCAGCTGGTTGAGGATATGCGGCCCCTTGCCGAACATGGTGTCGACCTTGATCAGCTCGGAGTGCGCCGGGATCAACTCCCCCGCACCGCCGCCCAGGGCCACCGGTCGCGCCAGCATGCGCAGCGGCTGGGATTCGTTGTAGAAGGCAAACAGGCTGTCGGCGCCGGAGGCGGCGGGGGCCAGGATGGACGACAGGTGGGCCTGCGCATCCAGGTCCACCAGCACTGGCGCGATGCCGCGACGCGCCAGCGCAGCGCCCAGGTTGAGCACCGTGGTGGTCTTGCCGACGCCACCCTTCTGGTTGAATACGGTCAGGCGTGTGCGCATGCGCCGCTTCCAGCCTCTTTCCTGGCCTTCCTGCTACCGCCCTTTCCCGCCGGACTTTTCCGCCGGGGACAGGAGCATCGGGTTCAATCCAGTGTCCCGCGATTCGGGATCCCTTCGATCAAGCACCCCTAAGACATTGCCGCGATTGGATTTTTCCCGCGATTTTCGGCATTATTGCATACGGTGGCACGGGATTCTGTCCGGTGCCTTTTTCATTTCGAGACCGCATTCATTCATCGCGCCGTCGACAACGGACTTCAGGACACACAGCCATGACCTCTTTGATGAATACCGTTACCCGTTTGCCGGTCCGCTTCACGCATGGTGAAGGGGTCTGGCTTTGGGACGACAAGGGCAGGAAGTATCTGGATGCTTTTGCCGGCATCGCGGTGAACACGCTGGGGCACGCGCACCCCCGCTTCACCAAGGTGCTGCAGGAGCAGGTCGCGCGGCTCATCCACGTGAGCAACTATTTCCAGATCGGCGAACTGGAGAAGCTTGCCGACAAGGTGGTGTCCATCAGCGGCATGGAGAATGCCTTCTTCTGCAACTCCGGCTGCGAAGCCAACGAGGCGGCGATCAAGCTGGCGCGCCTGTACGGCCACCAGAAGGGCATCGACAGCCCGGCCATCATCGTCATGGAAAACGCCTTTCACGGCCGCACGCTGGCCACCCTCTCGGCCACCGGCAGCCGCAAGGCGCAGGCGGGCTTCGAGCCGCTGGTGACGGGCTTCGTGCGCGTGCCCTTCAATGACGTCGCCAGCGTGCGCCAGGTGGCCGCCAACAACCGCAACGTCGTCGCCGTGCTGGTCGAGCCCATCCAGGGCGAAGGCGGCATCAATGTCAGCACCATGGAGTACCTGCGCGCCCTGCGCGACATCTGCAACCAGCAGGGCTGGCTGTTCATGCTCGATGAAGTGCAATGCGGCATCGGGCGCACCGGCCCGTGGTTCGTCTACCAGCACGCCAATGTGCTGCCCGACGTGCTCACGCTGGCCAAGGGCCTGGGCGGCGGCGTGCCCATTGGCGCGTGCCTGGCGCGCGGCGTCGCGGCGCAGGTCTTCAAGCCGGGCAATCACGGCACGACCTTCGGCGGCAATCCGCTCGCGTGTGCGGCGGCGCTCGCGGTGCTCGACATCGTCGAAACGGAAAAACTGCGCGACAACGTGCAGGCCATGGGCAGGGTGATCCGCGACGCGCTGGCCAAGGAGTTCGGCGGCGTCAAGGGCGTGGTGGAGATCCGCGGCCAGGGGCTCATGATCGGCATGGAACTCGATCGTCCCTGCTATGAGCTGATGGCGCAGGCGCTGGAGGTCGGGTTGCTGATCAACGTCACCGCGGACAATGTGATTCGCATCGTCCCCTCGCTGGTCATCAATGAAAGCGAGGCCCGCGAAATCGTCTCGCGCCTGGCACCGCTGGTGCATGCCATCCTCGCAAAACCCAAGGTCGAGCCCAAGTCCGCCAAGGGCTAGCCCGAAGCAGCCGATGCAAACCCGCCACTACCTGCAGTTCAAGGACCTCTCCCGCGCCGAGTACGCGCACCTGTTCGCCCGCACGAAGTGGATCAAGCACCGCTTCAAGGGCTACCAGCGCTACTGGCCGCTGGAGGACCGCACGCTGGTGATGATTTTCGAGAAGCAATCCACGCGCACGCGCCTGTCCTTCGAAGCCGGCATGCACCAGCTCGGCGGCGAGGCGATCTACCTCAACACGCGCGACTCGCAGCTGGGGCGCGGCGAGCCGGTGGAGGATGCGGCCCAGGTCATCTCGCGCATGTGCGACATCGTCATGATCCGCACCTTCGAGCAGGACATCATCGAGCGCTTCGCCGCGCACTCGCGGGTGCCGGTGATCAACGGCCTCACCAACGAATACCACCCCTGCCAGATCCTTGCCGACATCTACACCTTCATCGAGCAGCGCGGCGACATCAGCGGCAAGACCGTGGCCTGGATCGGCGACTCCAACAATGTGTGCAACACCTGGCTGCAGGCGGCGGAAGTCTTCGACTTCAATATGCGCGTGTCCACGCCCCCGGGCTATGAGGTGGAGGCAGTACGCGCCGGGCTGCACGGCACCGGCCACTACCTGCAGTTTGGCGACCCGATGGAGGCGGCGCAGGGCGCCGACCTCGTGACCACCGATGTCTGGACCAGCATGGGCTTCGAGGCCGAGAATGAGGAACGCAAGCGCGATTTCGAGGACTGGCAGGTGGATGCCGACATGATGAGGGCGGCCAAACCCGATGCCCTGTTCATGCATTGCCTGCCCGCCCACCGCGGCGAGGAAGTCGCGGCCGAGGTCATCGACGGGCCGCAAAGCGTGGTGTGGGACGAAGCCGAGAACCGGCTGCACGCGCAAAAAGCCTTGATCGAATTCCTGCTGCTGGGCAAGGTGGATGCCGGGTGAGTGCAGCCTGCCCCTGCAAGGCAAGGCCTGGGCGACCGGGCCAGGAATGTAACCGGCACGTGATAACAATCAAGCTAATCATCTATAAACTATGGATACTCTTTCAAAGAACTGAGAATATCTCATGAACATTCCCAAGCCCTTTCTGGCGACCCGCCTGCTGGGCGCAGTGCTGTGCGCAGGCACCCTGGCAAGCGCCATTGCCCCCGCCGCGCTGGCGCAGTCCTACCCGTCCAGGCCGGTGCGCTTCCTGATGACCGCGCCAGCCGGAAGTTCCATCGACGTGATCGGCCGCATCCTTGCCGACAAGATCCGCGACCCGCTCGGGCAGGCGGTGGTGGTGGAGAATCGCGTCGGCGCCGGTGGCACCATTGCCACCGATGCGGCCGCCAAGGCGGCGCCCGACGGCTACACCATGGTGCTGTCGTTCAACGGGCCGCTTGCCTTCGGCCCGCACATGTACAAAAAACTGCCCTACGACCCGATCAAGGACCTCGCGCCGGTCATCATTACCACCAGCCAGCCCAACCTGCTGGCGGTGAATGCCTCGCTGCCGGTGAAGACGGTGAAGGAGCTCATCGACTACACGCGCAAGAATCCGGGCCGGCTCAACTACGGCTCCATCGGTGCCGGCAGCTCGTCGCACCTCACCATGGAACTGCTGAAGGCCAACGAGAACCTGTTCATCGTGCACATTCCCTACCAGGGCTCGCCGCCCGCGGCCGCATCGCTGGCAGCCGGTGACACGCAGTTGCTGTTCACGGTGCCCACCGCGCTCACCCCGCTCATCCAGGCGGGCCGCGTGCGCGCGATCGCCGTGAGCAGCCTCATGCGCTACTCGCTGATGCCGGAGATACCGACGCTGGCCGAAGGCGGCGTGGCCAAGTTCGAGGCGCTGGCGTGGAACGGCGTGCTGTTCCCGGCCGGCACGCCGCGCCCGATCGTCGAGCGCATGAACCGCGAAATGGACACGGCGCTCAAGTCGGCCGACGTGCGCCAGAAGCTCGCCGTCGCCGGGCTCGACCCGGTGGGCGGCACGCCGGAGGACCTGGCGAAGCTGATGCGCTCGGAGAGCGAAAAATGGGGCCCCATCATCAAGCGCACCGGCGCCACCGTGGACTAGCCCGATCGCGACCACCTGCCGATGCAGCCCCGCGGGATTGCCGGCGTATCACCACCTGACATTCAGCACGCAGCATCCACCCTCCCACCCACCCACGTAACCAGCGGACAAGCACAGCAATGGCAAAGCAGAGCGCAGCAAAGCAGTCGGTCAAGAAAGTGGTCCTCGCCTATTCGGGCGGCCTCGACACCTCAGTCATCCTCAAGTGGCTGCAGGACACCTACGATTGCGAGGTAGTGACCTTCACCGCCGACATCGGCCAGGGCGAGGAACTCGCGCCGGCGCGAAAGAAGGCGAAGATGTTCGGCGTCAAGGAGATCTACATCGAGGACCTGCGCGAGGAGTTCGTGCGCGACTTCGTGTTCCCGATGTTCCGCGCCAACGCGGTGTACGAAGGCGAATACCTGCTCGGCACCTCCATCGCGCGCCCGCTGATCGCCAAGCACCTGGTCGAGATCGCCAGGAAAACCGGCGCCGACGCCATTTCCCACGGCGCCACCGGCAAGGGCAACGACCAGGTGCGCTTCGAGCTCGGCGCCTACGCGCTGATGCCCAACGTGCGGGTGATCGCGCCGTGGCGCGAGTGGGACCTTCTGTCACGCGACAAATTGCTGCGCTATGCCGATCACCACGGCATCCCGGTCGACTACAAGAAGAGAAAAGGCGGTGCGCCCTATTCCATGGACGCCAACCTGCTGCACATCTCCTACGAAGGCGGCATCCTCGAGGATCCCAACTTCGCACCGGAAGATTCCATGTGGCGCATCACGGTGTCACCGGAGAAGGCGCCCAACCGTCCGGAAATCGTGGAACTGACCTACGCGCACGGCGACATCGTCGCCATCAACGGCAAGCGCCTGTCGGCGGCCAGGGTGCTCACCGAACTCAACCGCCTGGGCGGCAAGCACGGCATCGGCAGGCTGGATCTGGTCGAGAACCGCTACGTCGGCATGAAGTCGCGCGGCTGCTACGAGACCCCCGGCGGCACCATCATGCTGCGCGCGCACCGCGCCATCGAATCGCTCACCCTCGATCGCGAAGTGCTGGCGCTCAAGGATGACCTGATGCCGCGCTACGCGCGCCTGATCTACAACGGCTACTGGTTCAGCCCGGAGCGCGAGCTGCTGCAAAAACTGATCGACGAGTCGCAAAAGACCGCCAACGGCAAGGTGCGCCTGAAGCTGTACAAGGGGACGGTGCTGGTCACCGGGCGCGAGTCGAAGACGGATTCGCTGTTCGACACCAAAATCGCCACCTTCGACGACGACGGCGGCGCCTACAACCAGGCGGATGCCGGGGGCTTCATCAAGCTCAATGCGCTGCGCATGCGCATCGCGGCCAACCTGAAGAAGGCGCGCAGGTAGAAGGACCGCGCGGCCTGCTACGCAGGCTCGGCCGCGCTGCTCGAGGCGGGGCCGCGCGGCGAGGTGGGACCGCGCGGCCTGCTACGCAGGCTCGGCCGCGCTGCGCTCTCCCCCTGCGGTATCCTCACCTACCCGCCCCCGCGCTCCTCTGCCCTGACCCGAATCCGATGCGCATCCGCATTCTGTCCGACCTGCACCTGGAACTGCGGCCGTTCGCGCCGCCGCCCGCTGCGGCCGACGTCGTGATCCTGGCGGGTGACATCGACAACGGCACCGCCGCGATCGACTGGGCGCGCCGCAGCTTCGCCGAGCCCGTGCTGTTTGTCCCCGGCAACCACGAGTACTACGACGGCCACTTCCAGACCGTGCACGCCGAATTCGCGACTGCCGCGGGCCCAACCAGTGGCGGCAACGTGCGCCTGCTCGACTGCTCGGAATGGCACTACGGCGGCGTGCGCTTCCTCGGCTGCACCCTGTGGGCCGACTATTCGCTGCTGCCCGCGCATGAACGGGCCGCCTCCATGGACCGCATGCGGCGCTACATTCCGGACTATCGCATCATCGGCTTCGAGGAGCGCATCCTGCAGCCCGAGGATTCGGTGGCGCTGTGCACGCAGCATCGCGCCTGGCTCGCGGCAAGGCTTGGCGAGCCCTTCCCCGGCGCCACCGTCGTCATCACCCACTTCGTGCCACACCGCGGTTCCATCGCGCCGCGCTTCGAAGGCAACTTCGCCAACCCGGTGTTCATCGTGCCGCTGGACGACCTCATGGGGCGCGCCGCGCTGTGGGTCCACGGCCACACGCACGGCAACTTCGATTACATGGTGGGCGGCACGCGCATCGTGTGCAACCCGCGCGGCTACCCCGACGAGGCCACTGGTTTCATCCCCGACCTGGTGGTGGAAGTTGCTTAGGAGCCATTTCAGAATCAGCGAAATGGCCCCCCGAAGCAGGGGGAGCTTGAGGGGAGCATCCCCGCACGCGTGAAATAAGCGCTTGGCCTGCGCCCGCGGCGTCAATACAGGCACCGATTCCGGCGCGCCATGCCCGGGCCTTAGGCACGCCTGCGCTGCGTATAATCGCGGTCACAGGAGAACCATCATGCCGTCATTCGACATCGTCTCGGAAGTCAACATGGTCGAGCTCAAGAATGCCATCGAGCAGACCAACAAGGAAGTCACGAACCGCTTCGACTTCAAGGGGTCGGACGCGCGCATCGAGCAGTCCGACAAGGAACTGACCATCTACGCCGACGACAACTTCAAGCTGAAGCAGGTGATGGAAGTGTTCCAGACCAAGCTCGGCAAGCGCGGCGTGGACGTGCGCTCCCTCGATCTCGGGGAACCCGAGAAGATCGGCGGCGACAAGATGAAGCAGCCGGTGACCATCAAGGACGGCGTGTCGCAGGAAATCGGCAAGACCATCGTGCGCGCCATCAAGGATGCCAAGATCAAGGTGACGGCAAGCATCCAGGGCAACGCCGTGCGCGTGTCCGGCGCCAAGAAGGACGACCTGCAGGCGGCCATCGTGCTGTCGCGCAAGACCGTCACGGAACTGCCATTGCAGTTCAACAACGTCCGGGACTAGTGGGACCGCGCCGCCTGCTACGCAGGCTCGGCGGCGCTGCTTAAGACGGGACCGCGCCGCCTGCTACGCAGGCTCGGCGGCGCTGCTTAAGGCGGGACCGCGCCGCCTGCTACGCGGATTCGACACCAAGGCTAACCTGATTAGCCACAATGTTCAGCCGCATGCCGAACCGCCGCCACTCTTCCCCCTTGTCAAAGGGGGCGGACGGGCCACAGGCCCGCCGGGGGATTTGCGAGATGGCGACGGTGAAATCCCCCCGCACGCCTGCGGCGTGTCGGCCCCCTTTCACAAGGGGGCCCCTGTATTGCATGCCTGTAGCTGTTGCCCTCCTTCGCCAGTTGCTCGACCCAACCCTGCTGAACTTTGTCGCTAATCAGGTATAGATATGAGCATCTGTAAGGAGATGCTACCAACATGGTTCCCATGGCCAGGTATTGGTCGCGGGGCTTCGCAAAGATGAAAGGAAGAACAATGAAACGAGCTTGCGCAATCATGCTGGCGACTATCGCGTTGATCATCACGGTACCGGTTCTTGCACAAGGCTCTTCGGAGCAGAGCGTCGAAACGAACAAGGGCCGCGTAGCGGGAAGTGCCCTCGACCAGGCGACCAGATGTGGCATCTTACGGTTACCAAAATGCGACAAGAAGTTCGCCGTAGATCGCGGTTTTTTCGAAACAGGGTTGAGCACCCGGTTTCCCGAGAACGTGAAATGCCACGGCAAGATAGATGAATGGTACGCCAAGGATTTGTCAGGTAGAGGGCCCCGCGTGGGGGAGGCGCACCATGGCGGAATCGATATCCCTGCACCGTTCAGCACCCCGATTATCGCGGTGGCTGCTGGTGTGGTTGTGGCCAAGTACAACGCCGAGAATTCCATTCGAGGAATTGAAATTATCCTTCGTCATTCTCCTGAAGAAACCGGGGCACCCTTTTGGGTTTATACCCAATATACCCACTTGTCGGAAATGCCAGGACTGGAAATAGGCCAACGTGTGCGCATGGGCGAAAGGATCGGTCTTACAGGAAATTCCGGGACTGGAACTATTGCCGCACAAGCTCAAGGAAAGAAAGGAGCCCGACCCGCACTTCATTTTGGAGTGCATTACAGCACCAGCGGGCAGTACGCCGAGATTCGCGCACCATTTCCATTTGAAGCCATTGTCCCCGTTGACGGTTACTGGATGGACCCCGTCGCCCTTTTTCGGAAAGCGCCTCCCTTTGACTCAGCATCCATGAAGGCTCTGCCGGATGCGGAAAAACAGGTTTCTGTCCCCATCATGTTTGAAGATGGCGAGACGTTGCCCGCCAAACAGAAGATTGTTTGGCCATACACCTGTACGCGCACGTAATCTCTTCTCCTTGTTCTGGATTGAATGTTCGCCGACATTGGCCCGGCATCATTTTCGATACCGGGCGCACCGAACGACCGCGCGCCGGTTAGCTTTGCACTGATGGTACGTGACGCCAACCCGATGGGAATCATATGAACAGGCGTGACGTGCTACTGGCTTTGCTCGCGTTAGGCACAACTTCGCCTGCCTGTTTCGCCCAGGGGCAGAACAAAGTCTGGCGCCTCGGGTTCATTGGGCAGATCGGTCGTCCCGATGTCTTCGATGGCCACATTTTCAGTGCCCTGCCACGGGGATTGCGCGAACTCGGTTACGTGGAGGGGAAGAATCTCGTCATCGAGTGGCGCTATGGCGACAACAAGCTCGAGCGCCTTCCCGGCCTGGCGGCAGAGTTGGCGCAGGCCAAAGTCGATGTGATCGTTGCCGCGGGGACGCTCTCCGCGCTGGCAGCGCAAAAGGCAACGACTACCATCCCCATCGTGTTCGGCAACGTCTCCGACCCGGTGGGCACCGGCCTCGTCAAGAGCCTGGCGCGGCCCGAAGGCAACATCACCGGGCCCACCAGCATCTCCACCGAAATCAGCGCCAAGGTCATGCAGATGCTGCTCAGCCTCGCGCCCAGGCCCACCCGTGTAGCGCTGTTGATCAATCCCCTCGGCCCAAACCATGTCAGGGCGGTAAAGGATCTCCAGGCCGCTGGACAGCAATTCGGCGTCAAGGTGCAGATCGTGGAAGCGCGCTCGCCGCAGGATACCGCGCCGGCATTCGCCGCCATGGCCCGGGAGCGCGCCGACGCGCTGACCATGCCCATGGACGGACTCTTCATTTCGCAGCGGCGCCAGGTCGCGGATCTGGCAGCCAGGTACAAGCTGCCGTCGGCCTCCACCGACGGGGAGTATGCAAAAGAAGGCGGCCTGCTCAGCTACGGCACCGACCAGCAGGCGGTGTTCCGCCAGGTCGCCACGTACGTGGACAAGGTATTGAAAGGCGCGAGACCCGCCGATCTCCCGGTGGAGCAGCCCACGAAGTTGGACCTGATCGTCAACCGAAAAACGGCCACGGCGCTGGGCCGCACCATTCCGCAAGCGCTGCTGATCAGTGCCAGCGAGGTGATCGATTGAAGCGCCGTGAGGCGCTCCATGCGGCCGGGGCACCTCCGTCAACGCCTGAGTTAAGTCAGCATAAACATCATTTACGCACGATTAGCGGTTATATAACCAACATCATGTCAGTATTCAAAATACCGGGACCGCCGCCCTGACTACCCCGCCGGAATCTTCCGCCACACCGCATGCGCATAACCCCAGGGCACCGTCACCATCGACTGCGGGCCGCCGACGCCGGCGACGATGATCCAGATGCGCTCGGGCGCCAGCGCCACCGGCAGCATGTCCCAGCTGCTCCACTCGGCCGGATGTTCCGGCTTGACGCCGCGCCCGGTGATCCGGGCGCGCGGCACGCGCGCGTGCTGCCACAGGTAATGCTGCACGTCGCGGCGCGTCCAGCCGGCGCGCTTGAAGATGTCGGCGTGTTCGGGGTTGAGCACCACGAGCAGATCGCTCGGCATGTAGGCGCTGTTGCCGCCCAGGGTCACCGCGACGCTGGCAATGGTGTCGAGCAGCGGCTCCGGCTTGGACGAGATGTGATCGGCGACGCAATGCGGCGATTCCACCTTGTGCACCCACACCACCGATTCGCCCGGCCCGGCGAGCTGGGTGGCCAGGTCCTCGAAGGGGCCGCCTGCGGTGTCGGCGAAACAGATCGACAACTGTGCCGGCGAGCCGAACGGCGACAGTACCGACAGTCCGGGTATGGCGCGCGCGGCGTTGATGAAGGCGAGCGTGATGGCCCGCCCGATGGTGAGGTTGGCTTCGTTTCCCGGCCCCATGCAGCCGCGCCCCGATGACACGCCAGCCGCCTTGGCAGCCGGCCCGCTGAACACGATCAGATTGCCGCTGGGATGGGTGGTGATGTTGGCGAGTATGAGGCGGTAGGCCGGATCGCTCATCGCCTCGATGGCGGCCAGCACCAGTGGAAATCGCGGCGGCGTGCAACCCGCCATCACCGCGCTGATGGCCGCCTGCCTGAGCGTGAGCGGCGCGCCGCTCGGGGCGAGCAGCGGCACCAGCACGCGGTCGTCATTGCCGGCAGCGCCGACCGCCTTCAGCATGGCAGCGACGCGCGGCGCGGTCGGCGTGACCACGGGCAGGCCGTCCGTCATGCGGTTGGCCAGCGCGAATTCGGCAAACGGTTCGCGGCGCGGGGCCGCGGGTTCCTTGGCGCCGTCGGCGCCGCTACGGGCGAGGCTCGCCGTATACGGGAAGCGCGCCAGCGCCTCAGCAAGGAGCACCTTCGGGTCGGCTTCCAGCGCCTGCCGAACCGCGTCCGCCGCAGCCACCGCAGCGTCATGCAGCTCCTGCGGCGCCGCAAGCCGGCTCGCCTCGAGGCACACCAGCGGCAGTCCGGGCGCCAGAAACCCGGCGCAGGTCGCGGCCAGGTCGATCACCTGGTCGTTGCACAGCACCACGGTCGGTATGCCGGCCTTCTCCGCCGCGGCGGCGTGCGTCAACGTGGGCTGCGTGACACCGGCGTCGCAATACCCGAACACCACGCCGTCCACGCCGTCCGCGACCCAGCGCGCGACGCGCGCGGCGTTGTCTGCCGCAGGCTCGATCAGCAGGTCCGAGTACTCGATGGTGACCGAACCCATGCGCTGCAACACTTCGTGCATGGCATCGCGTATGGGCCGGCCGCGCTCGTAGGGCGCGCTCATCTTGCTGTTGTCGAACAGCACCAGCTTGCGCCTGGTCCCGGGCCTGGGCCGCGCCGCGAGCGCATGTCCCGCCGCGCGCGGGCGCGGGTCCAACCAGGATTCGCCATCCGTACCCACCGTACTCACCGTACCCATGTCAGCCCTCGCTTATGCCAGCGTTCATTCCATTGGAATATTGGCCGCCTTGACCACCGACTTGTAACGCTCCACCTCGCGCTTCAGGAACTCCTGGAACTGCGCCAATGGCTGGTCGCTCGCGAGTTCCGTGCCCTCACGCGCAAAACGATCACGCAGTTCGGTTGACGACTTGACCTTGCCCATGGCCGCGTGCAGGCGATTGATGATGTCCGGCGGGGTGCCGGCCGGGGCAAGCAACCCGGTGTAGATGGAGAACTCGTAACCCGGGAAGCCCTGCTCGGCAATGGTTGGCACGTTAGGGAATTTCGGCGCGCGCCTGGCCGCCGTGTATCCGAGGGCGCGGAACCGCCCCTCGTTGATGTACGGGGTTGAGGTATTGATCGGGTCGAAGATCACGTGGACCCGCCCGCTCAGCACGTCGGGCATGGCCGGCCCGTTGCCCTTGTAGGGGATGTGCACCATGGAGAGACCCGACTGCTGCAGGAACATGGCGGCCGCCAGATGCGTGGTCGTGCCGGTGCCCCCGGAGGCAAACGGCAGCGTGCCCGGCGCTTTCCTGGCGGCGGCGATGAGATCCTGCAGGTTGCGATAGGGCAGCGTAGAGGCTGTGACTGCCATCAGCGACACCGAGTTCATCAGGCCGATGCCGATGAAATCGCGCTCCGCATCGTAGCCCGGTTCGCGGATCACGCTGGGGGAAATCGCGTAGGTATTGGCGATGGCCAGCAGCGTGTAGCCGTCGGGCGGCGACTTCTGCACGATGCGGGTGCCAAGCAGCAGGTTGCCGCCGGGCCGGTTGTCCACCACGAAGGCCTGCCCCAGCACCTCGCCCATGAGCTGGGCGAACACGCGCGCGGTGATATCGAGATTGCCGCCGGTTCCGGTGGGAACGATGACGTGGACGGCCTTGTTGGGGAATGGCGGCTCCGCGGCAACCGCCGGCGCAGTCATCAAACCTGCGGCCATCAAACCCGCACAGGCGGCCAGCGCCGCAACGATCCGGTTCATTCGTTGATTCATATCCCCTCCCTCATCATGCATCGTAATGCCTTGACATCGCCTTGGTGAGAATAGCAGCAACGCCGGATCCATGACGGCTCGCGCAGGAGACCGGAATGGCATGCGGCGGTACGCAGGATATACTTGCCGCAGAAACGGAATGCGCGGCGTTGATGAACAAGTTCACGCCGGCGGCTGCGGGCGTCGGACACAATCCCGCACCCCAATTCCATCGCCGCAAGATTCATTTCCTGGAGGGGAACCCCGAATGACCGACGTCGCCATTGACCCCATCTCGCTGGAGATCCTGTGGGGCCGCCTCGTCTCCATCGTCGACGAATCGGCGGGCGCGTTGCAGCGCACCTCGTTCTCGACCACGGTACGCGAATCCAACGATTTCGCCTGCGTGCTGCTGGGCCCGGACGGAACCACGCTGGCCGAGAACACCGTCGGGGTGCCGAGTTTCGCCGGCGTGATGAGCCTGGTGATGCGCCGCGTGCTGGAGCGCTATCCGCCGAACACCTGGAAGCCGGGCGACGTCGGCCTGACCAACGACCCGTGGATCAACACCGGCCACCTGCCCGACACCACCATCATCACGCCGATATTCCACCGCGACAAGCTGGTGGCGTTCAGCGGCAACACCGCGCACAAGGCCGACATTGGTGGTGGCGGCTACGCCGCAGACGCGACGGAAATCTATGTGGAGGGATTGCGCATCCCGATCTGCAAGCTCTACGACGCAGGCCGCCTGAACGAGCTGCTGGTGGAGATCATCCGCAACAATGTGCGCGTATCGGAGTCCGTGCTGGGCGATCTGCATGCCCAGGTGGCGGCCGGCCATGTGTGCTCCTTGCGGGTGAAGGGCTTTCTCGACGAGCAGGGCATCACGGAGTTGAACACCATCGGGCGCGCCATCCAGACCCGCGCCGAGGCGGCCATGCGCCAGGCCATCGCCCGGCTGCCCGACGGTGTCTATACGAGCGTGGTGCGTTCCGACGGATTCGACGCGCCGACCGACATCCATACCAAGATCACCGTCAAGGGCGATGGGCTGACGCTCGATTTCGCTGGCACGTCGCCGCAGATACGGCGCGGCATCAACTCGGTGTACAACTACACCTACGCCTTTACCTGCTACACCCTGAAGTGCCTGCTCGATCCGCAGACACGCAAGAACGAGGGCTCGTACAAGCCGTTTCGCATCATCGTGCCCGAAGGCAGCATCCTGAACGCGCGCTTTCCCGCACCAGTGACGGCGCGCTCCATGACCGGGCACTTCGTGTCCTCTGCCGTCCTGCTGGCGCTGGCCGACGCGCTGCCCGAGCGCGTCATCGCCGACTCCGGGTCCTGCCCCGGCCTGCGCGTGGCACTGCGCGGCATCAACGCCCATGGCGGCAATTTTGCGCAGGTGCTGTTTCCCAACGGCGGCATGGGCGCGCGTTCGCACGCGGACGGGCTGTCGGCGACCGGCTTTCCCACCAATGCCGGCGGCGGCTCGGTGGAAATCATGGAGAGTGTCTCGCCGCTGGTGTTCTGGGAACGCGAACTGAAGCAGGACAGCGGCGGCGCGGGCAAGTTCCGCGGCGGGCTCGGCCAGCACATCGTCATCGAGGCGGTGGGCGATTCTGCGCTCGACGCCTCCACCATGTTCGATCGCGTGGACTTCCCGCCCATGGGCGTGCACGGCGGCCTGCCTGGGGGGCGTTCGCGGCTGAGGCTCAACGGCACGGGGCCGGTGCCGAGCAAGGGCCAGTTCCGCATGCACAAGGGCGACCGCCTCACCGTCGACTATGCCGGCGGCGGCGGCTATGGCAAGCCCGCCCAGCGCGACCGCGAACTGGTCAGGGAAGACCTGCGCGCCGGCCGGATCTCGGCAGCGGCAGCGCGCGACCTCTACAAGCTGAAGGGGATCCCGGCTGCCGAAAAAAGCACAGGCAAGCGTGCAACGAAAAAACCGGGCGCGTCGGCAGCGGCACGCAAGGCGAATGCCGCGCCGAAGGCAAGGGCGACGGTGGCGAGACCTGCGTCCGGACGCCGCGCGGCAGACGCGGGGAACCTCAAGAGAACCGCCCGCACCGGGGCGCCAGGAAAGGCAGGCCGCTCATGAGTCGCTTTCGCGTCGGCGTCGACATCGGCGGCACGTTCACCGACTTCGTACTGGTCGATGAAAAAGAAAAACGCATCCATCTGGGCAAACGGCTCACCACCCACGACAATTACCTCGATGCGGTCATGCAAGGCTTCGACGAGCTCGTCGCCGCGGCCGGCATCACGGCCATGGACGTTGAAGGGGTGGTGCACGGCACGACCCTCGTCACCAATACCGTGATCGAGAGGAAGGGCGCGCGCACCGCGCTCATCACCACCGAAGGCGCCCGCGACGTCATCGAGATCGGCACCGAACTGCGCTACGACATCTACGACCTGGGCATGGTGCGGGTCACGCCGCTGGTGCCGCGGCACCTGCGACTGGAAATCCGCGGGCGCCTCGGCTACGACGGGCGCGAGCTGCGGGCGCTCGACCTGGAACGCATGCCGAAACTGGTGGCGATGATGCGCCGCGAAGGCATCACTGCAGTGGCGGTCAGCATGCTGCATTCCTATGTCAACCCGAAGCACGAAATCGCCGTCGGCCGTGCATTGAAGCGACTCTTCCCCGAGGCGGAGGTGACCCTGTCCTCCGCGCTGGTGCCGGAAATCCGCGAGTTCGAGCGCACCTCCACGGCCATCGTCAATGCCTATGTGCAACCCATGGTGAGCAAGTACCTGCGCGAGATGGAACGCCAGTTGGCCGAACGGCGCGTGAACGGCCCGCTCTACCTGATGCTGTCGGGCGGCGGACTTGGCTCGGTGGACGAGGCGGTCGCGGCGCCGGTGCAGATCATCGAGTCCGGGCCCGCCGGCGGCGCCATCGCCGCCTGCTTCTACGGCCGCAACGCCGGCGTGCATGACATGATTTCATTCGACATGGGCGGCACCACGGCCAAGATGTGCCTCATCAACGGCGGCAGCCCGACGCGCACGCACAACTTCGAGGCGGCGCGCGTGCACCGCTTCAAGAAGGGCTCGGGGATTCCGTTGCGCGTGCCGGTCATCGACATGATCGAGATCGGCGCCGGCGGCGGTTCCCTGGCACGGGTCGACGCCATGGGCCTGCTCAAAGTCGGCCCGGAGAGTTCCGGTTCCGCGCCGGGTCCGGCCTGCTACGGCCTGGGCGGTGAGCGACCCACGGTGACCGATGCCGACGTCGCGCTCGGCTACCTCGACCCCGGCTTCTTCCTCGGCGGCAGCATGCGCCTGGATCGCGCCGCGGCCGAGCGCGCCATCAAGACGCACATCGCCGGCCCCCTGGGCATCAGCGTCACCGAAGCCGCGGCCGGGATCCAGGAAATCGTCAATGAGAACATGGCGACCGCAACGCGCCTCTATGTCGCCGAGGCCGGGCGCGACATCCGCCGCTACGCCATGCTGGCTTTCGGCGGCGCAGGCCCGGTGCACGCGTATCGACTGGCGCAGATTCTCGGGCTGAAGAAACTCATCTGCCCGTATGCGGCCGGCACTGCCTCTGCGCTCGGCTTCCTGGTGGCACCGCTGACCGTGGAACAGGTGCGCAGCTACGTCGCGCCGCTGGAGAAGCTTGACTGGAAACGCTTGCAGAAGCTCTACACCGATATGGAAACAAGCGCGATTGCCTCGCTGCAGGCGCTCGGGGTGGCGCGCCATGAAATCGATTTCACGCGTACGGTGGACATGCGCTTCTCCGGCCAGGGCTATGAAGTGGAAGCCCCCGTCGTTGCCGGGCATCTCGACGCCACGCGGACCAATGACATCCGCGATGCCTTCCTCGAGGTCTACAAGCAACTCTTCGAGCGCGCGCCGGAGGGCCTGCCGATCGAGGGCCTGTCCTGGCGCCTGCGCGCGACCGGCCGGCGCCCGGAACTCACGCTCGACTTCCGTGGCGACAGCGTCGATCCGGGCAAGGCAAAAAAGGGCATGCGCAAGGTGTACTTCCATCATGAGCGCGCCTTCATCGACGCGCCGGTGTACGATCGATACAAGCTCGCGCCAGGCGGCGTGCTGCAGGGGCCGGCGGTGTTCGAGGAACGCGAGTCCACCGTTGTCGTCGGCCCCGGATCGCGCATCGAGATCGATTCAAGCCTGAACCTCGTCATCAGTTTGCCGTGAACCTGGACATCTGAATAGAGTGAGCCCGTCGTGAAACCCGAACTCAAGATCTTTGCCGCCTCCGGACAGCTGGGCTACGGCATCCCCGAAGACGCCTTCAAGCGCGGCGTTGCCGCCGGCCCGCACGTGATCGGCGCCGACCTCGGCTCCATCGACCCCGGCCCCTACTGCCTCGGCTCCGGCAACATGGTGGTGGGGGGCGAAGCGCTGCGGCGCGACATCCGCATGGTACTCGAGGCGCACAAGTCCACCGGCGCGCCCCTGTTGATGGGTTCGGCCGGCACCGCGGGACGCCGCTCGCAACTGGACGCCGTGCTCGAAGTGGTGGAGAGCGTCGCCAAGGAGCGCGGCCTGAAGTTCCGCATGGCCGTGATCGCCGCCGATATCCCCAAGGAGCTCATCGAACGACGCATGGACCGCGTGAAGCCCTGCGGCGTGGTGCCCGCACTCACCAAGGAGGAGCTCGCCCGCGCCACCGGCGTGGTGGCGCAGATGGGCGTGGAGCCCTTCCAGCGCGCCATCGAGATGGGCGCCGAAGTCATCGTCGCCGGGCGCTCCTGCGACACCAGCATGTTCGCCGCCATCCCGCGCATGCGCGGCTACGACGCCGGCCTCACCATGCACATGGCCAAGCTCATCGAATGTGCCTCCTCCTGCGCCGACCCGGGCGGGCGCGACGCCGCCATGGGCGTGATCGGCGACGGCTACTTCACCGTGGAGTCCATGGACCCCAAGCAGCGCTGCACGCCGGTGTCGGTGGCGGCGCACTCGCTCTACGAGCAGTCCGACCCGTTCCTGCTCGACGAGCCCGGCGGCACCATCGACCTGCGGGCCTCGAACTACGAACAGGTGGATGAGCGGCGCGTGCGCGTGACAGGCTCGGTGTGGAGTCCGACGCCCTACCACGTGAAGATGGAGGGCGCGCGGCTCACCGGCCACCGCTTCGTGGCCATGTGCGGCATCCGCGACCCGCGCATGATCGCCGAACTCGAAACGGTGCAGGCCGAGACGCGCAAGGTCATCGAGCGCACCTTCAAGGACTCCATCGACCCGAAGGACTACTCGCTCATCTTCCGCAACTACGGCAAGAACGCCGTGCTCGGCCCGGTGGAACCGCATTTCACTTCCGCGGCCACGCTGGTGGCCTCGCACGAGATCTTCGTGCTCATCGACGTGGTCGGCAAGACCGAGTCCATCGCCAAGACCGTGTGCGGCGTGGCCAAGCAGTTCTTCCTGCACCTGCGGTACCCCGGTATCCTGTGCACCAGCGGCAACGTCGCGCACCCCTTCTCGCCCGATGTCATGCCGGCGGGCGCGGTGTACGAATTCAACGTCTACCACCTGTTGCCGGTGGATGACCCGTGCGAACTCTTTCCGATCGAAATGCGCAACGTCGGATAGAACCTGGAGAATCCGCCATGACTGCAGCCACAAGCTCCGAACCCACGCACAAGGGCACCGTCGTCACCGGCGCCATCGGCGACGACGTCCACGTCATCGGCATCCGCCTGATGGAGTACGCGCTGCGACAGAACGGCTTCAATGTGGTGTCGCTGGGCCCGCTCGCCTCGCAGAAGGAGTTCATCGACGCCGCCGTTGAGACGGCAGCCGATGCGCTGTTCGTGTCCTCGCTCAACGGCCACGCCGAGATGTACCTGCCGGGCCTGCGCGGCGCCTGCATGGAGGCGGGCATCGGCGACATCCTGATCTATGCCGGCGGCCAGCTCACCATCCGCCGGCCCGATTGGGAAGAAACCAGGCAGCATTTCGAGAAGGAACTGGGCCTGTCGCGCGTCTACCCGCCCACCACCATGCCGGACGAGCCGATCAACGACCTCACCGTCGACATTGCGCGCGCACGCGCGGCAAAGCTTGCGAAGAAGGGGAAATAACCATGGCCGCCACCAGCAACCCCTCCAACGCCGCCAAGATCGGCGACGCCACCATGGGCCCGGTCTCGGCCGAGCGCTGGGATGACGCGCGCTTCGATGCCGAGAGGAAGAAGGTGCTCTCCCTGTGGCGCACCGGCGCCGAAGTGGACATCGACGATGCCGTCGCCTACCACCAGAAGATGCCGGACACGAAGAACGTGCCGAAGAAGCGCCTGTGGGCCAAACAGACCGGCAACGTGCTGATCCAGCCGCTCGCAGGCGTCACCACGCTCAAAGGGCACATCGAACTCATGCAGCACCTGCAGGACGTCGGCCTGTGCGACATCCTGCCCTCGCAGATCGACAGCCAGACGCGCACGCTGCAGTTCGCCGCCGCCGAGGAAAAGATCAAGGAGAGCGAGCGCACCGGCAAGGAGCTGCTGAACGGATTTCCACTGGTCAACCACGGCGTGAAGGGCGTGCGCACGCTGGTCGACTCGGTGAAGGTGCCCATCGAGCAGCGCATCGGCACGGTGCATCCGCAGTTCGCCTCCGAAATCGGCTTCGCCGGCGGCATGAGCTCCATCACCGCCGGTCCCATCTACTACTGCGTGCACTATTCGCGCGACACCACCATCGCCCAGGCCATTACCAACTGGCAGCACGTGTTCCGCTTGATCGGCCGCTATCGCGAGCGCGGCATCTCGCTCGGCCTGCAGATCCACGGCGTGGGCAATTCCACGCCCTTCCCCAACACCATCCTCGGCGTGTGCTGCGTGCTCGAGGTGCTGATCGCAGCCGCCCAGGGCGCGCGTTCGTTTTCGCTCGATTCGCGTTTCATGGGCAGCATGGTGCAGGACGTGGCGGCAGTGCGCGCCATCCGTGAAATCGCCGAGGAATACGCGGCGAAATTCGGCTACAACGACGCGGTCATCACCATCGACCGCAAGAACTGGGGCGGGCGCTACCCGGACGACGTGGCGCGCGCCTATGGCCTGATCAGCTACAACGTGGTGAGCGGCATGCTCGCCGGCGTCAACGAATTCATCGCCAACTCGGTGCAGGAAGGGGTTGGCATCCCGGTGAAGGAAGCCAATGCCGACACGCTGCGCGCCATGCGCCAGGTGGTGGGGCTGATGCGCGGACAGGGCGCCCTGCTCAACCCGGCCGCAGTCGACGAGGAAGTGGAGCTCAACAAGCTGGAAATGAACGCCATCCTCGAGGCGGTGCTGGATGCGGGCCAGGGCGACGCGGCCAAGGCCGCCGTGGCGGGCTTTGCTTCGGGCATGCTCGACATCCCGTTTGCCGCCAGCCGCATGTGCCGCGGCGAAGTCATGGTGGCCCGCGACGCCGAGGGCGCGGTGCGCTACCTCGACCCGGGCAAGCTGCCGCTGCCCGAGCGGGTGATGAAGCACCACCGCACCTGTCTCGCGCGGCGGGAAGCCGCGCGCGGCGGCAAGATCGATTACAACGCCATCGTGGACGACATCTTCTCCATCAGCCGCGGCTACCTGGTTGGCAAGTAGGACAGGGGAAGAAGGAACATGCAGACACTCGACCAGATCGCAAAAGTCATCCGCAGCAAGAACGCCGGGCCGTTCTGCCTGACGCTCGACGTGCTCTTCGACAAGCCCGCCGACTACCAACGCGTGCTCGCCGCCCGCGTCATCACGCCCGAGAAGATGGCCGCCTTGTACCAGCAACCGCTGGCCAACGTGCAGGTGTTCAACCACGAGCGCGCCCTCGCCATGAAGGTGAGCCTGGTGCGCTGGACGCCCGCGGGATCGCTCACCGACACCGACATCTACGGCGCGCAACAGCATGTGTTGCTCTACAAGCTGCCCATTCCGTGACCCAGCGCGACGCTCGCATCGACAGCACGGCTGTTTGATCTGATCCATTACCGCAAGACCATCCTTAGACCGCAGGGGGAATCATGAATACTGGCAACAACACGCGCCGCCATCTCATCATCGCCACAATGGTTTTGGCATTCACGCCGGCCGGCAGCATTCTTGCTGCTGATGCGAAACTTGCACAGCCCACGGATGCAAAGCTCATCGCCGCGGCCAAGGCCGAAGGCAAGGTCACGTTCTACGGCACTTCCAGCGTCCCGGCGCTCAAGAGCGACGCCGATTCGTTCCAGGCGGCGTACGGCATTGCGGCCACGTTCACCCAGATCACCTCCGGACCGCTCACCGCTCGCGTGGACCAGGAGATCCGCGCGGGGCGCATCCTGGCCGACGTAGTCATCACCGCCGACCGCTACGCGTTCTACCGCTGGATCGCCGACGGCCAGATCGCCCCGCTGCCGGCCGACATCAAGATCCCGGACCGCACCGAGCACATCGCGCAGGTGCAGGCCGTATACCAGGGCGTTTTCTACAACAAGGCGCAGGTGGCCGCGGCCGACATCCCCAAGACCTGGAACGACCTGCTCAACCCCAAGTTCCAGGGCAAGCTCGTGCTCGGCAACCCGCGCATCTCGCCGGCCTACAGCGAACTGTATTACGCGCTGTGGAAGGACCCGAACTACGGCGAGGCGTTCTTCCAGAAACTCGCGGGCCAGAAGCCGCGCGTGGTGCAGACCAACGCGCTGGTCGCGCAGTTGGTCAATTCGGGGGAAGCGGTGGTCGGGTTCACCGGGCTGCCGTTTGACGCCATCAACATCAAGAATGCCAACGCCAACGCGCCGATCGAATACGCCTACCTCGACGTGATCACGCTGGCACCCACCTTTCTCGGCATCAACGCCAAGGCACAGAACCCCGCTGCGGCGCGCCTCTTGGCGGCTTACCTGCTGTCCCCGGCAGGACAGGTGGCGCACAACGGCAGCGGCCGCGCTTCCAGCGTCTACGGCAGCCTGCCCGGTACCCTGGCGGCGCCGGATCGGAAGCGCGTTCGCACCGAGATCACGTCGGAAAAAGTGACCCCCGAGTACCCGGCGCTGATCGCCCTATTCGACAAGTTGTTCCGCTGACCATTGCCAACGCCCGGGCGATACCACGGGTCCAGGCTGGCACGCAGGGGCAGATGAGCGCATGCCTGATCTCGCGCTCCTGATCGACGTCGGCAGCACCTGGACCAAGGGCGTGGCGGTGTCGCTCCCCGATGGACGGCTCGCCTGGCGCTGCCAGCACCCGACGACACTTCTTGATGGCATCATGCGCGGCGCGCAGGCGGTGATCGACGAGCTGCAAAAGAACGTCCCCGCCGGCAGCAGCGTGGCCTTTCGTGCCGCCACCAGCAGCGCGGCCGGCGGCCTGCGGGTCGCCGCCATCGGCCTGGTGCCCGACCTTACCGGCCTCGCCGCCAGGCAGGCCAGCCTTGGTGCCGGAGCCCGGGTGGTGTTCACCGGCGCCTACGCGCTGGCCGACGACGAGATTGCGGCGTTGCGCGCCGCCAGGCCCGACATCATCCTCCTGAGCGGCGGCACCGATGGCGGCAACTCCGAAGTCATCACCGGCAACGCGAAGAAACTTGCCGCAGCGAACCAGAGCGAGGTCATCCCGGCCACCGTCGTGCTGGCCGGCAACAAGTCGGCACGCGCCGAATGCAAGGCCATCCTGCAATCCGCCGGCTTCGAGGTGGTCACCGCGCAGAATGTCCTGCCCACCATCAATGAATTGAAAGTGGAGTCGGCGCAGGCCGCCATCCGCGATGTGTTCCTCGAGCGCATCGTGCACGCCCGCGGCATCGACGACCTGCGCGCCTGGGCCTCAGGCGGCCTGCTGCCCACGCCGCGCGCCGTGCTGGATGCCGCAGTCTTCCTCGCCGATGGCGTGCCGGCCATGGGCATCGCGGCAATGGGCACCACGGTGCTGGTGGACATCGGCGGTGCCACCACCGATGTACATTCGATCGGCGGCGAAGTACCGCCCGCCGACACGGTGCTGCGCGGGCTGCCCGAGCCGCGCGCCAAGCGCACCGTCGAAGGCGATCTTGGCCTGCGGGTCAGCGCCTCAGCCGCCGCCGAAGTGCTCGGCACGCAGGCGCTGTCCACAACGCTGGGCACCAGCACCGCGGAAGTCGTCGCCGAGGCCCAGCGACGCGTGGACAACCCCGATTCCCTGATGAACGAAGACCCCTTCGACCGGGCGCTGGCGGTTGCCGCCGTGGCCGAAGCCCTAAACCGCCACGCCGGTCATCTCGAGCAAAGCCCGCTGGCGCGCGACACCTGGTTCCAGATTGGCAAGGACCTGCGCGAGGCGAGCGTCGTGATCGCCAGCGGCGGCGTGTTTGCCGCGCGCCCCGATGCGGATGCACTGCTCGCACAGGCACTGCGACAGGCTCGCTCGCAGGGCAAGCTCATTCCGGGCGAAGCCGCCAGGTTGCTGCTTGACCGCGATTACGTAATGTTCGCGGTCGGCCTTCTGGCAAAGTCGTGGCCGCACGCGGCGGAGAATCTGGCCAGGGCGAGCCTGCGACTGGCCTAGCCGGACACGGGCATTGGGGCAGGGCAGCAGGCGTTCGCGGAGTTTCCCCCGTTTCTCGCGCACCAAACGATTCGACTAAACTGACGGCAACATCACCCGGCCGCCAGCCTGAACCGACGGCACGGACTGCAAGAGGACGCAACATGAAAAAGCAATACTCACTGGTGATTCGCGGCGGCGACATTGCCGACGGGCTCGGCGGCGAGCTGCGGCGGGCCGACATTGCGATCAGCGGAGACAGAATCGCCGCGGTGGGCAAGGTCGATGGGCAGGGTGTCGAGGAGATCGATGCGCGCGGGCTGCTGGTCACGCCGGGATTCATCGATCCGCACACGCACCTGGATTTCCAGATGACCTTCGCCGATCGCGCCACGCCCTGTTCCTGGCAGGGCGTCACCACCGCCGTGATGGGCAATTGCGGCGTCGGCTTTGCGCCCTGCCTGCCCGAGCATCGCCAGACCCTGATCGGGCTGATGGAAGGCGTCGAGGACATTCCTTCGGCGGTGATGACGCAGGGACTGCCGTGGAACTGGCAGTCCTTTCCGCAGTTCATCGACGCGCTGGCGGCGCGCCGCTACGACATCGACCTCATCACCCAGATTCCCCACTCGCCGCTGCGCGTGGCCGTGATGGGTGAACGCGGCGTGAGGCGCGAGACCGCCACCGACGCGGACCTCAACGAGATGCGGCGCCTGGTCACCGAGGCAGTGCGCGCCGGCGCGTTCGGTGTTTCCAGCTCGCGCTCGCGCGGGCACATCGATGTCAAGGGCCAGCCCGTTCCCTCCTTCGAAGCGGATGAAGAGGAACTCACCGCGATCGCGCTGGGCCTCACCGATGCCGGCCAGGGCTGGATGCAGATCATTCCGGATTTCGCTGATCTGAAACTGGAGTTCGCCATGCTGCGGCGCATCGTCAAGGCATCGCGCCGGCCCATGACGCTGACCGTGATGCAGCTGGTCACCAAGCCGGATGAATGGCGCAAGGTGCTGAAACTGGTCGGTGAAGCCAATGCCGCGGGCCAGCGCATGCTGCCGCAGGTCATCCCGCGCGCCACCGGCGTGCTGCTCGGCTTCGAGGTGTCGCAGAACCCCTTCATGGCACGGCCCAGCTACGCCGCCATTGCGCACCTGCCGCTCGACGAGCGCATGAAGATCCTGCGCGACCCGGCGTTCCGCACCAAACTGCTGTCCGAGACCATGCCATTCAACCCCAGCGACGCGGAAGACCTCGGGCTGCGCATCGCCAAGTGGGACCGCCTGTTCCCGTTGAACGAGCCGCTCGACTACGAACCGGATGTGCAGTCCTCGGTGGCAGCGCTGGCGGAGCGCGCCGGCGTGCCGCCGGATGCCATCGCCTACGACCACCTGATGCAACACGATGGGCGCGCACTGCTGTACCGGCCGTTCAGCAACTACGGCTACGGCAACCTGGAGCCGGTGCGCGAGATGCTGGCCGACCCCAACAGCATCATCGGCCTGGGCGACACCGGCGCGCACCTGCGCGGCCTGTGCGACGCGAGCAGCATCACCTTCATGATCACCCACTGGACACGTGATCGCAGCCGCGGCGAACGCTTCCCGCTCGGCTGGGCGGTGAAGCGCCTCACCCGCGACACCGCCGCCGCGCTCGGGCTCAACGATCGCGGCGTGCTGGCG
>CAXNGL010000006.1:0-28473 GCA_964201515.1 Burkholderiales bacterium | reverse complement strand
GTGGGGCGCAAGAACTTCTACGGTTCCGCCAGCCAATGGTCTGGCGAGCTGGCCGCCACGATGTACAGCTTGATGATGACACTCAGGCTGTGGAAGATCAACGCGCGCACCTGGCTGGGGGCCTACTTGCAGGCGTGCGTGGACAATGGCAACTGCGCGCCAGCGGACCTCAACCCATTTCTGCCCTGGGCCACGGGCCAAGCCAGGCTTGAGGCCATGCGGGCTTGCCATCCTCTGAATGCAGCTGTCCAACACGTAGAAGGTATCGACCGTTCATGATCTACTGCGCTGGCGAGTTCAACGCCCTCTTGCCCTTGGAAGCAGCCGGGACGCCCAGCGCCTCGTCCTCACGCAGCCGGGCGCGCAGGATGGCGTCCAGCTGTGCCACGGCAGACGTCGCGGTGCAACCGCCGCTACCGCGCGCGCGACAGCGCTTCCGGCCGTACGCCGCAAGCGGAGGCGGCCACGTCGGCTGGGGCAAGGATGCTCATCGGCATGCGCGTCGAGTCGATGCCCATGCGCTGGGCCAGCGGCTCGTGCACGCCGGTCCAGGTCTCGCTCACTGAGAGTGTTGATGGATGAGCGCATGCGCAGGCAATGGGCAGCGGCGGAATCGCGCTCATATGGTTGGGGCGGTGTGCGTGCGGTTGGTGGCGTGATTGGAATGTCACCAAACACCATTCGCAAAGGGTTGGCGGAACTGATTGTTCGCGACGAGAACCCTGAGGCACCTGTGGAGAGTGGACTGCGGCGATCAGGCGCGGGGCGCAAGAAACATACGGAGGCTGATCCGGAATTGCTGCAAGCCTTGGAGAGTTTGGTCGATCCCACGGCGCGAGGCGATCCGCAGTCGCCCCTGCGATGGACACTCAAGAGTACGACCCAGTTGGCGCAGGACTCGACGCCGGCATATACCCCACAGGCATCACCGTCACCGACGAAGAACCGGCAGCGCTCAACCTCAAACGCGCCGACTTCCACCGGGCCCCCTCGGTATCGCATCCCCCGGTACCGTCAGATTGATGAAAATGTACATCATATAATGCATCATGAGACATCAAAGGGGCGGGTGCATTGCACGGACTTGGGCCGGGCTTCCGAGGCGCCGAGCGGCTCCCAGCAGCGGTCTCTTGCCACAGAACAAATCATTCCGAGGATCCCCATGCACACCCAAGCAGCTCCCGGCCAGACGAGACAAGTTTCAGTAACGGGTACGAACATCGAAGTATGGGAGGGCGGTGCAGGGCGCCCCCTTCTCTTGCTGCATCCGGGTGACGGCTTCGATGCGCAGGCGCCTTATGTCGCGGCACTGGCTTCCCGCTACCGTGTCATTGCGCCCTCGTGCCCCGGCTTCGGCCGCTCCGAACTACCCAAGTACATGAGGTCCGTCGACGACCTGTCGTATTTTTACCTGGATCTGATCGATGCCCTGAAGCTGGATCAGATGATCGTTGTCGGCATCTCATTCGGAGGCTGGCTTGCGGCCGAAATCGCTGTCAAGAACACCGCGCGCATCGCCGCCCTGTGCCTGGTCGATACGCTGGGTGCCAAGTTCAGCGACCCGATGACGCGGGACATCACCGACCTTCTGTCCTGGCCGCAGCACGAACAGGCGCAGTGGATCTACCACGATGAAAAGTTGCGCAAGCCGACCTACGCGCATCTTTCCGATGAGACTGCCCTGATGTTCGCGCGCAACCACGAGTCCTTTGGATTATTCGGCTGGGCGCCGACCCTGCACAGCCGGCATATGCAGCATCGCCTGCACCGCATCGACGTTCCAACCCAGCTGATCTGGGGGGCGCAGGACCGGGTCGTCACGGTTGAATACGGCCGCAAGTGGCAGCAGGCCATTGCGGGTGCACAGATGGTGGTCATCGACAACGCCGGGCACTACCCGCAGATCGAGCATCCCGATCAGTTCGTCGCCGCGCTGGAGCGCTTTGTCAACAACCTCGCCGCGCGCTGAACGGCGCTGGCCACCCTGGAGAACGCGATCATGCAAAGCTGGTATTTTTCCGAACAGTCCTACCCGGCGGCATGGGATGAGCCGGTGCCACCCAAGGTGACCTCACCCAGCGGACTTGTCGATCCAGAGACGGCGCACCGCCTGCTGCAGGAGTACATCGTGGAGTGCAAGCTGTGTGATGAACTCGGCCTGAACATCATGGCCAACGAGCACCACGCAACATACACCTGCATGAACATTTCGTGCATGATGACGCTGGCGGTGATCGCCTCTCACACCAAGCGGGCACGGCTGCTGGCACTCGGCGTCCCGATCATGAGCCGGACGGACCCCTATCGCGTGGCCGAGGAGGTGGCCTATGTCGACATGTTGTCGCGAGGTCGACTCGAACTGGGCCTGATCAAGGGCACGGCCTTCGAGTTGTACATGTCCAATGCCAACCCCGTGACGGCGGGTGACCGCTACTGGGAGGCGCATGACCTGATCGTGGCCGCGCTTACGAAGAAGGACGGCCCGATCAGCTACGAGGGCAACTCCTTCAACTACCGCTACCTCAACGTCATTCCCCCCTGCTACCAGCAGCCGATTCCTCCGATGTGGTTGACGACCTTGTCGACCAATACGGCGCGTGAAGCGGCTCGGCGCGGGTATGTCTTGGCCATCACCGCGGTGGCGCGCGCCGCCCGTGCGTCGTACCCGATCTACCGCGAGGAGTACCTGCGCGTCCATGGCCGGCCAGCACCGCTCGACCGACTTTGTTACCTGGCCTACGTGTCGGTGGCACGGGACGAGAAAACCGCCATCGAACGCGGGCGCAAGATACTGCGGTTCGTGGAAACTTCCGAGCGCATCGAGCCCCGCTTCATCAATCCACCCGGGCAGTTGCCCCATGCCGACAACGCGCGTTTCCTGAAAACCGGCACGACGACGACCCACCGCACCAGGACGCTTCCCGACGGCACGCCGATGTCGAACCCGCCGACGCCCCAGGAGCAGATCATCAACAATGTACTTTTTGCCGGTACGCCCGATCAGGTCTACAACCAGATCAAGGACTTTTATGACTCGGTCGGTGGCTTTGGGCAGTTGCTGGTGCAACTTGGCGGGACCATGACGCACGAGGAGATCTGCGACAGCCTGCGCCTGTATGCTACGGAGGTGCAGCCCAGGCTGGAAGCGCTCACCAAGTCCCACCCGATGGCCGCCTGAACCAGCGAAGGGCTTCGATGGGTTGTCCCCATGAGGCTCGCTGCGCGGCGTGAGTGCGGTATCCCGATATGTGTTCCCGTCCCCCAGCCATCGACAAAACAAGGAGACATCACGTGAAAAAGATCTACGCGAGCCTCGGCATCGCTCTGCTTGCCTGGCTCTCGCTGTTCATCGGGACAGCCTGGGCTGACTATCCGGAACGACCGGTACGCATCATCGTGCCCTATGCTCCAGGAGGCTCGACCGATATTGCAGCGCGCCTGGTCGCGGAAGGCTTGAGCAAGACCCTCAACACCTCCGTATTCGTGCAGAACCAGCCCGGTGCCAGTGGCAATATCGGCGCGGCAACCGTGGCGCGTGCCGCAGCCGACGGCTATACGCTGCTGTTCACCGGCAGCGGCATCGCGTCGGCTCCGAGCATGAAGGAGGTGTCCTTCGATCTGCGCAAGGACCTTGCACCGATCAGCCGTGTGGTGTCGAGTCAGTTCTCCATCATGGTCAATCCGAGCATGAACATCAACACGCTGCAGGAGTTTCTCGTCTATGCGCGTGCCAACCCGGCTACGTTGAGCATGGCCTGCTCGGGCATGCTGACAGCCGCACATTTCGCGCTGGAGTCGTTCCGCCAGGCTGCAAAGATCGAGTTCCAGACCATCCAGTTCAATGGAAACGCTCCCGCTGCGCTGGCGATGATGAGTGGTCAGCCACCGGCCGGCATCGATGCCGCCTTCTCGGCCAAGAGTGCAGTGACCGCTGGCAGGCTGCGTGCGATTGCGGTCACGGGTTCGAAACGTTCCCCATCGCTGCCAGGTGTGCCGACCGTGTCCGAAGCCGGCATCCCCGGTTTCGAGGCGGGATTCTCGCTGATCATGATGGCTCCCGGCGCCACCCCCAAGCCGATCATCGATCGGATTCATCAGGCGGTGGTGGCTGCGCTGAAGGACCCTGCCGTGGTGCAGAAGCTCGACGCGCAGGGATTCGATCTCGTCAGCAATAGCCCGGCAGAGTTCGCCCGTGAACTCGAAAACGACATCAAGCTCAGTGGCGAGATCATCGCCAACCTGCGCAAGACCGGTGTGATCCAGTAGGCACGAAATGAGCCTTGCCCAGAATCTGGAGGATTTCCGGCTGGAGGTGCGCGAGTTCCTGGCGGCCAAGCTGAGCCCTGAGCTTGCAGAGCGGGTCCAGGCGGGCTACTACCTCTCCAAATCCGAACTCGATGGCTGGCACCGCAGCCTGCACGAGCGCGGCTGGGGCGCCACCAACTGGCCAAAGGAGCATGGCGGCCCAGGCTGGACGCCGATGCAGAAATACATCTTCGAGGATGAGTGCTCCAGGGCGGGGGCCCCGACGCTGGTGATGATGGGGCTCAATCAGGTTGTCGCGCTGCTGATGGCCGCCGGCACCGAGGAGCAGAAACGACGCCATCTGCCGCGCATACTCGATGGAAGCGACCTCTGGTGCCAGGGGCTGTCCGAGCCGAATTCGGGCTCGGACCTGGCAAGCCTGAAATGCCCTGCGTATCTCGATGGTGACGCGTACGTGGTCGACGGCAGCAAGATCTGGACAACCGCCGCGCACTGGGCGAACTGGTGCTTCCTGCTGGTGCGCACCAGCAACGACGGCCCCAAGCAGGAGGGCATCACCATTTTGCTGCTCGACATGAAGACGCCAGGCATCACCATCCGACCCATCATCGGCCTGGACGGCATGCACTCGCTCAACCAGTTGTTTCTCGACAAGGTGCGTATACCCGTTTCGTGCCGGGTCGGGGACGAAGGCATGGGTTGGGGCCTGATGAAGCTCTTCCTGGGCCATGAACGCGTCTCGGCGGCAGGTATCTGGAAGTGCAAGGCACAATTCGCCCGCTTGACGATGATCGCCCGCAACACCCGGCGCCATGGCCGCCCGCTAGCCGAGAATCCGCGCTTTCGCGAACGGCTGGCTTGGCTCGAGATCCACATGCGGGCCCTGGAGGTCATCCTGCTGTCGATCATCAACGATCCGTCCAAGGCCAAGGGCATCGAGGCGTCGATGCTCAAGCTGCGCGGGACGGAACTTCAGCAGGAGATGCTTGCGATGATGAGCGAGGCCGCGGGCCAATATGCCGTACCTTTCCACCCCGAAATCCTGCGCACAGGCTGGACCGAAGAACCCGTCGGGCCGGAGTTCGCCACCACGGCGACGCCGTTCTATCTCTTCTGGCGCAAATCGACCATTTCGGGCGGATCGAGCGAGATCATGCGCAACGTCATCGCACAGACCCTGTTCCAATGACCACCACCCTGCATATCGAATTGAGCCTCGAACAGAGCATGCTGCAGGATGCGGCGGCGCGTTACCTGGAGCGGTCTTACAGCTTCCAGGAGCGTCAGCGCATCCTCGCCTCGGGCACCGAACTGGACACCGACAAGTGGCGCGACTATGCGGACATGGGCTGGCTGGGCCTGCCTTTGCCGGAGGGTGAAGGAGGCACCGGCGGCGATGCCCTCGATCTGTTCCTGCTGAGCCAGGCGTTTGGCAAAGCACTGGTCGTGGAGCCCTTTCTGGCCACGGTGGTGTTGGGCGGCATGACCGTCGCGACGGCCGGAACCGCAGCGCAGCGCGCGCGCATCCTGCCCGGTCTCATCGCGGGGCAGACGCTTCTGGCGTTCGCCTGCGCCGAACCACAGGGTGGCTACGACCTGTTCGACGTGGAGACACAGGCACAACGCGACGGCGATGGATTCGTGGTGAGTGGCTTCAAGAGCGTCGTGCTTGGCGCCGCATCCGCCCACTTTCTCATCGTCAGCGCGCGCACCGCCGGTTCGCGGCAAGACAGGCAAGGGGTCTCGCTCTTTCTGGTGGACCGATCAGCCCCCGGTGTGACATTGAGACCCTACGGCACCATCGACGGGCGGCGCGCGGCCGAGGTGAAGCTCGACGGCGTGCGGCTTGGTATGGACGATGTCCTGGGCGAGTTGCACGGCGCGGCCGGCCACATTGAACGCGCGCGCACGCTCGGAACCGTTGCATTACTCGGCGAGGCGGTCGGTTGCCTCGAAGGCGCGCTCGCCTGCACCATCGAGTACCTCAAGAATCGCCAGCAGTTCGGGCAACCGCTGTCCCGCTTCCAGGCGCTGCGCCATCGTGTTGCCGACCTGTACGTTGCCAAGGAGGAGACGCGGGCACTGTGCCTGCTCGCCGCTCAGGGATGCGCCCGAAGCGAACCAGGCGCGGCCCGGGCCGTTGCCGCAGCGAAAGCCTGGGTCGGCCGAACCGGTCGTCGCGCTGCTGAAGAAGCCGTGCAGCTGCACGGTGCCGTTGCCATCACGGACGAATACGTGGTGGGACATTACCTCAAGCGTGTGATCGCCATCGACCGGATGTTCGGCGACACCGGTGAGGCGCTCGACCACTATCTCGGCCTGCGCGACGCGCACTGGGGCACTTTGCGACAGGCTTGACCGTCATCACCGCGCAGTGCGACGGCCAGCTCGCGGGCATGACGGCCGGGGTTCAGCGGTGCGCCGCTTTTTCCCCGAGTGGCGGCGGCCTTTGAGTGCAGAAAACATGCCATGATCGATGCCGGCAATGGCACGGCTGCGGCCAGTGCCGGACGCATTCAGACCACCATGCTGGGCTTGTTGTGGGATGCATTCAGCGGTATGTCCCATGGCTTCCAGGCGGAGCGTGATCCGCTTGGCCTCACCATGAACCAGGGGCGTGTGTTGTCCCTGATAGAACGTCACCCCGGCGCAGGGTTGGAAGCGATCGCGCAAATGGCCTATCTCAGCCCGCAAGGGGTCGAAGACGCTGACCGGACCTTGATCGCGGCGGGTTATGTGACGGCCGGTCCGGCCGGCGGCTGGATGGCGATAACCCAGGGGTGTGAGAATGCTGCCCTGCTGCTCCGAGCCGGAGAACCCGAAACCCGAGAACGTGTCTTGAGGCTGAGGACGGATTTGCACCTCCGCGGGCTAGCTGCGGGTAGCTCTGGGGTGCGCAGCTTGCCCCAGGCAATGACCCATTGTTCTGGTCATGTTTCGAAATTCCTGGGTCGGCGTATTGGTTTTTTTACTCATAAATAACGATGCAAATATACAATGGCGACACTTCCACTATTTATGAGGAGTGTTCGTCATGAGGCAAACAGAATTGCGCTTGTCATCAGCCGACCGCGTGGCGGTCGAAGCGATTCGCGCCAAGGGTACGCGTTCGGCGCGCGAGGTCAATCGTGCGCACATCCTGCTGGCGCTGCATCGGAAGATTCCCGAGGCACAGGTCATGGCGGTGCTGGGCGTGGGGCGCATGATGATCTGGCGTACCCGCGCGGCATACCTGGATGGTGGCTTGGATCTGGCACTGCGCGACGTACAGCGCTCGGGGCGACCGCGCCAGTACTACACCGAAGCCGAGGCCCGCGTGGCGGCGCTGGCGTGCTCGCAAGCCCCGCCAGGCAGCACGCGCTGGACGGTGCGACTGTTGCACGAGGCGGCCCAAGCCGAGCCTGGACTGCACCCCATCAGCCGCGAGACCGTTCGCCGGCTACTAAAAAAAACTTCATCAAGCCTTGGCGCAAACTGATGTGGTGCATCGCAGCACTGACCCAGGAGTATCGACAGCGCATGTACCACCTGCTGGAGTTGTACGCGCCGCCAAACTGCTGCGCCGGGTCTGATTCCACTACACGCCCAAGCACGCCAGTTGGCTGAACATGGCCGAGATCGAAATCGGAGTTCTGGCGCGCCAATGCTTGAACACGCGCTTTGAGGACCGCGATACCCTTGAGCGTCACGTTCAAGCTTGGAAACAGCGCCGCAACAAACAGCGCCGCACAATCGAGTAGACGTTCACCAAGAAGGCCGCCGATGCCGAACTTGGTAGACGCTATGTATCATAATTTATGAGTCATTATGCTAGGCAGAATGGGAGGCGTGCCGCTGAGCCGTCGGGGGCCCCTTCTTGACTGCATGATTCCCGCATACCGAAAAGCAGGCTACGATTCGTGCGCGATCCCAAGTACACTCACCCGGCTGTCGATCTACCTGCCTTTCGGGAAAACCTGTTCAAGCCAACTGAGTTACTTCTGGGCACGATGACGAAAACACAAGCAACAACAGAGTCCCCACAGAATCACTACGATGTGATCGTGATAGGGGCGGGCATGGGCGGAATTTACGCCACTTACCGGTTCACCCGCCAGGGGTTGTCAGTGCTCATCCTTGAGAGCGCCGAAGGTGTGGGCGGTGTGTGGCACCACAACCGCTATCCGGGCGCGCGCGTCGACATCGAGAGCCTTGATTACTGCTACACGTTCTCCAAGGAACTGTTTCGCGAGTGGAAATGGAGCGAGCGCTACGCCGCCCAGCCGGAGCTCGAGCGTTATCTGAACTATGTCGCTGACAAGTTCGATCTGAAGAAGCACATGCTGTTCAACAATGGCGTCACGGCGGTGCGGCGTCTCGAGGATGCCAATCGCTGGGAAGTCGACACGAGCACCGGCAAAGCGTTTACCTGCCGCTACGTCGTCACTGCGATGGGCAACCTTAGCGCTCCGCGCAAGCCGGACTTCCCAGGGCTCGAGGATTTCGAGGGCCAATGGTTGCAGACCTCGCGTTGGCCCAAGGAGCCGGTCGACGTCACCGGCAAGCGCATCGGTGTCATCGGCACCGGCGCCTCCGGGGTGCAGGTGATCCCGCCCATGGCCGAGCAAGGCAAGCACTTGACAGTCTTCCAGCGTTCGCCGAATTTTGTCGTCCCGCCGCAGAACCGGCCGCTCGAACCGGCGCTGATCGAGAAGATCGCCGACCAGTTGGACCAGTACCGAGCTGAAATTTTTGCGAATGACGGCGTGCACCGTCCCAAGTCAGCGGGGGAGGTTACACAGTTCAGCAAGGAGGAACGTGAGCGAATCATGGCAGAGAGGTACCAGTTTGGCGGTCACGTAATGTCGGTTGTCTTCAAGAACCAACAGATCGACTGGGAAGTCAATCAGGTCGTGTCGGACTTCGTTCGCGACAAAATCCGCGCCGTGGTCACGGATCCGGTGACAGCAGAAAAACTATGCCCTCGAAGGCACGGCGTCGGCAACCGCCGGCTCGGCGTCTGCACGGACTATTACGAGACCTTCAATCGAGAAAATGTCACGCTGGTAGATCTGCACGAAGATCCCCTGGTGCGGATCACCGAAACCGGTATCCAGACCAAGAACGGCCACCATGAACTCGATCTGATCATTTTCTCGCTGGGTTTTGTCTCCTTCACCGGCACGCTGATCGACGCGGATATCCGCAACGAGCACGGCCGTGGCATTACGGAGCACTGGAAACCGGGCTGGAAAAGCTTGATGGGTTTCATGACCTCGGGATTCAAGAACCTGTTCATGGCCTGCGGCACCGGCGGTATCGGATTTTCGGCCAACGGATTCCCTGTCAACGAGCAGCAAATCAACTGGATCGGCGACTGCATCGCCTATATGGACAAGAATGGCTGCAAGACGATAGAGGCCGATCCGGTGGCGGAGGAGGCGTGGGTGAAACGCGTGGCCGAAGTCGCCAGCAACAGGCTGTTGATGACCCGCAAGCTCAGGGACCGCGTCGTGCATGTCAACCCGGAAACCGGCGAGCGATTCTGCATGACCTGGCTGGGCGGGTTCACCAACTTCATCAAGATTTGCGACGAGAGTGCCGCCAAGGGTTACGAAGGCTTCATCCTGCGATGAGCCCTATGCTCGCCAACATTGCGATGCGTGCGGCCAACGAGGCGCCGGAGGCGGTCGCACGGTCGTCTGGGCTGATGTACACGTGGTACGCCGATGACATGGTGTTCTCCTCAACGGATCCAGATTTCACGCTGGAACTTGCGTCCGAAGTCATCCGCAGGATGTATCGCATTCTGGCCACGTACGGCCTCTCGCCGAAAGTTGCGAATACCCACTGTGGCCTTTCGGCTAGGAGCCAGTCGGGCTTGGGGCGTTCTTTTTCGGCGTGCGAGATCGATTTTCCTCTTCATAACTGCGCCCTGTCGCGAAGGACTACCCATGGCTATTGATGACGTAACCGCGTTGCCTCTATCGCAACTGATGTCGTTAAAGGGCCGATGCGCTGTTGTCACCGGGGGAGGAGGCGGCATCGGTCTGGCTGCCGCAAGACGTCTGGCTGAGGCGGGTGCCTCCGTCTTGATCGGCGATCTGGACGGCGACGCCGTAAAGCGCGAGGCCGAAAAAATCGCAAAGGAGCTTGGCGCGACGGTGATAGGTCACTCGTTGGACGTGACCATCGAGCAGTCAATCATCACCTTCGCCGATGCGGCTGTGTCGCTGCTCGGGGGACTGGACATCTGGGTGAACAACGCCGGTATTTTTCCCCATTCTTCGATCACCGATATGACAGTGGAGTCCTGGGAACGTGTGCAGAATGTCAACTTGCGTGGCACGTTTCTTGGAGCGCGGGAAGCGGTTGCCCGCATGCGCAAAGGATCCACGAAAAAGGGGGTCATCATCAACGTCGCTTCGGTAGCAGGGCATCGTGGGCGACACCATCTTGCCCACTATTCGGCCTCCAAGCATGGCGTGATCGGTCTTACGAGATCCTTGGCGCTGGAACTGGGACAGGATGGCATTCGTATCCTGGCCATTGCCCCCGGCATTACGTCCACGCCTGGACTGGAGCAGCGTGGCTTGTCAGACGACACGAAACGGCGTGCCGCCACCACGCCACTGGGACGCGTCGGGGTTCCCGACGACGTCGCCCGTGTAATTCTGTTCTGTGCGCTCGACATGTCTTCCCTGATGACGGGCACCACGCTATTTGTGGACTCCGGCTCAACGGCGTAAGAGAAGCTCTGATCAAGCCATTGCAGCTCGAAGCGCCGTGGTCAATTCGGACAATGGCTGCCGCCCCCACGGCTGATTCCAACCCATGCGCAGGAACCCGTGGATCAGCCCGGGGAGCTGACGATGCAGCACCGGAATTCCGAACTCGGCGAGGCGCTTCGCATAGGCGTTTCCCTCGTCGCGCAGAGGGTCGTATTCGCAGGTCATGACAACCGCCGGCGGCAACTTTTCGAGGCTGGGCGCCCGCAGCACCGAGGCCAGCGGGTGGAACCGCTGCTCGGGCGCAGGCGCATACCTTTGCCAGAACCATTCCATGGCGGCCGAGGTGAGGTGGTAGCCCTCGGCATTCTCGTGGCAGGAAGGAAAATCCATGCCGCCGTCGCAGACGGGATACATCAGCGCCTGAAAGTCGATCACGGGCCCTCCCATGTCCCGCGCCATCAACGTCACTGCGGCAGCGAGGTTCCCTCCGGCGCTGATTCCACTCACCGCCAGCCTTGCCCCGATACCAGCAAGCCGATCCGCGTTGGCAGACGCCCAGACAGTGGCCGCGAAGCAGTCATCCAGTGGTTTTGGAAAAACATGTTCCGGTGCCAGGCGGTAGTTGACCGACATCACCGCGCACCTCGCGTCGCGCGCCAGGGTATGACAGAAATAGTCATCCTGGGCAATCCCGCCCATGACCCAGCCGCCGCCATGGAAGTGGACCACCACACCGTGGGGATCGGCGGGTAGGTAGAGCCGCGCCGGCACGTCCCCTTGCGCCGTGGGTACGCGGATATCCTCTGTCGGGACGGCGCCGGGAACGCTGATCGACGGCACCGGCCGACTGCGCAACTGCCGTACGCCCTCATCCAAAGGCACGTCGGTCATGTTCAGGCGCGCCTCCGGTGGCGCTGCGTCCAGCATGGCGCGAAGATCAGGATGCAGGGGCATGGCGCTGAAAAAACCTGGAGGCTACATCAGCGGAACTTCGAGTAGTCCACCTCCTTCAGTACACCGCGCCAGCGCTGGCCGATGTCGTTGAAGAAGGCGCTCGCCTCGCTTGGAGTGCCGCCGATGTAGGGAACCAACCCCTCCTTCGTATAGGCATTTCGCAACGCAGGGTCCTTACCAACTTCATTCAATACGGCATTGAACCGGCGTACTACGTCTGCTGGTGTTCCCTTCGGCATGTAGAACACGCAGTAGTTGCCAGGCGCGAAGCCCTCGACCTTGGTGTCCGAAAAAGAGGGTACGTCCGGCATCGCCGGATTGCGGTCCTTGTTCAGCATGAGAACGGGTCTCACGGTGCCGGCCTGGATGTGCTGGAGCACTGTGCCGGGCGCGTTGATGGCGAACTGGATCGTGCCGCCCAACAGATCATTCAGGGCAAGTGCCTCACCCTTGTACCCAATGATGTTCAGTTCCACGCCGGCGCGCTGGGCGAGGTAGGCCACTGGAACGACGTTCGCCGGAGTCTGGACCATGCCGATCGAAAGCTTTCCGGGTTTGGCCTTGGCCTCTGCGACCAATTGCTCGATCGTTCGGATGGAACTGTCGCCCCTGGTGGTGATCAGAACGTCGAGCCCGCCCATCATGCCGACCACAAGCGCGTCTTTCTCGAAATCATATGGCACAGCGACGCCCGTCATTGGCAGGATGACGGCGCTGCCCGGGCAGGTGTTACCTACCGTATATCCGTCCGGCGCGCTCCTCAGCACACTCTCGATCCCGACGACGCCGGCCGCGCCCGCTCTGTTCTCGACCACGACCGCTTGCCCCAGGTGCGGCTCCATCGCCTTGGCAATCATGCGGGACATGCGATCGCTCACGCCGCCCGGGGCGTTGGGATTGATCATTCGAATGGGCTTGTTCGGGTACTGCTGGGCAGTGGCACTCAAGGGCATGGCACTGGCAAGCAGTGTCGCTGCGACGAAGCAAAGTAGATTTCTCGACATGCGGTCTCCTTCGGTTGATTTTGTTCAATGGAATCAGTTGTTCACTTCTGCCATTCGCCTCCTGAGTGCCAGGCTCACTGGCTGGTTGGTCTGGAGAAGGCTCATGAGGCCGAGCGACTTGCCTGTATCGCAGATCGCCGGCAATACCTCGCTGCCCAGACGACTGATACATGCTCGCATTCTTCGGCATCCTCATTTTTATTATACTGACCTCGCCCCTGGAATCCGTATCGCATAGCCGCTCATGCACTGACTTGCCGAGGTTGATTGGCATGCCAGTTTGCTTCGAACTGCATCGGGCTGACATAGGCCAGTGTCGAGTGCAGTCGAGTTCGGTTGTACCAGAACATCCAGGCGATGACCCGGCTCGGATGCCGTTTGAACCACGCCAGCGTAACGCGTCGGTGGCGATGTACGTGATATCGCTTGCCCACACCTTGTCCGGCTGTGCCACGGTGAACTGCCGGTCGAGTAGGTTTGGTGCGATCGGCAAGTCGTGATTGCCGTCGGTGGTGACCTTGAACCGGCGCCTGCCCTTGGCGCGTATGCCGTGCAGCATCATGAGCTTCTGAACACGTTGCTTGCCCAAGCGGATGCCTCTGGCCAACAGTTCTTTCCAGGTGTGCGGCCAGCCGCAGCCGCCGCAGGCCTCGGCATGGATGGCCTTGATGTGCACCAGCAGCGCGTCGTCGCTCAGGTGGCGCCGCTGCGCAGCACTTGCCTTGCGCACGAAGTGTTCGTGGTACCCGGCCACGCTCACCTCCAGCACCCGGCATTGCACCGAGAGCGGCCATTCACGCCGGTGACGTTGGATGAAGGCGTACTTCACTTCGCAGCCTTTGCGAAGTACGCCGTCGCTTTTCCCAGGATGTCGCGCTCCATCTTCACACGCGCCAGCTCAGCCCGCAGTCGGCTGATTTCCATCTGCTTGGCACTCACGGCCTTGCTGTCCACCCCGGTGAGCTTGCCAGTTCGATGGGCCTTGACCCAGTTGAACAACGTCTGGGCCACCTTTAAAGGTCACCCCGGCCATGTTGGTCACTGCGTAGCGCGGGTTGTTGCCCTGATCTCCGCACTCCAGGCGGGTGATCACCCGACGCTGGCGTTTCCATGTGTCCTTGGTGGCGTAGAAGAATTCGTGTACCTCGCGCTGCTTATGGCCCGTGCTCTCGTATTCGTCCTTCAGGGCGAGTTCGGCGAATTGCGTAATCTGTTCGAGCACCGGGTTGCGCGCCAGTCCCACGATGTAATGCACGTCGGTGCGCTCGCAGAAATTGAGGATGGGTTGCCTGCAAAAGCCCGAGTCGGCGCGAAAGACGATACGCACCTGGGGCCACTGCTGACGCAGTCTCCTGACCAGCAGCCTCAAGATCGCGGCAGCGTGTTTGGCCCCGTCAATGCGGCTTGGGCGGAGGTACGCGCACAGCAACTGTTGACCGCAAAAGACATACAGCGGCAGCAAAGCTGATGATTCAATGCGCCGGGCGGCCAGGGTACGAGTTGTAGCTAAGCCGCAACTGTAGTATTCTCGACCAGACTCCCCTTGGGTCATTCCACACTGGCTGATTCAACTCTGGAGACTCCATTGCTATGAACCTGACATCACGACGCACGCTGCTTACCCTCCTTCTGACGTTCGTCAGTCCGGTGCTTCTAGCTCAGGATGCATTCCCGTCCCGTCCGGTCAAGATCATCGTGCCATTCGCAGTCGGAGGCGGGGTCAATACGATGGTCGAGATCATGCGCGCTGCCATCACGCGCGAACTTGGACAGCCCCTGGTGGCCGAGTACAGGCCCGGCGCCGCTGGAATGGTCGGCGTGCAGGCATTGTTAAACGCACCGGCGGACGGGTACACGCTGCTCCTGCACTCGACCAGCCTGGCCTCAGGGCAGGCCATTAACCCCACTCCGGGCTTTGATGCCCGCACCGATCTCAAGCCAATTTCGAATCTGGCCTTCAGCTCGTTCGCGCTTGTTGTCAGCAAGAACGTCCCGGCGAAGACACTCCCCGAACTCGTCGCCTACGCCAACGCCAATCCCGGCAAGCTCAACTACGCAAGTACCGGCATTGGCGGGAGCACGCATCTAGCAGCGGAGTTGATGAAACAGGCCTTGGGAAATATTCCTATCGTGCACATTCCCTACAAGGCCTCCGGCGCGGTTATTACGGCGATCGCTTCGGGCGAAATCGACATGACCATGGAATTTCCCAACAACATGAAGGCGCATGTGGACGCGGGTTCAGGGCGTTTTCTGGCTATCGCTGCAAAGCAGCGCGACCCATTGATTCCTGATGTGCCCATCTTTTCCGAAGCGGGCTTTCCGGCCGTCGAGATCGGCGCGTGGCTGGCTCTATTCGGCCCGGCCAAGCTGGCTGATCCGATCGCCGACAAGCTTCAGGCGGCCTTCGCCAAGGCCGCAAAGGACCCTCAGGTGGTGGAGCGTTTTCGCCAGGTGGGCTATAGCTCCATTGGAAGCACGCGTGAGCAACTGGCTCAGCAACTCTCGGCCGACACCATCCGCTACACCGCATTGGTGAAGTCAGCGAACATCAAGGCGCAGTAGCCGAAGTAGACGTACCTAAATACCCGGTTTCACAACTACGGCCACATGAAATCGCGCCTGCCGGGCCATGGCGGCGCTGCGAGTGCGCCCGCTACCATCGGGTATCGCGGTGGATCGCGCCATGCCCTGATCCGACATGCATCGATTCCATGTTGTGGCCGTCTTTGTGAATTCGGGTTCTTAGGGTCCGCGTATCAATTTCCCTGGCCTCCTAACTCGCCCAAGAACTCCAAGCAGAGATCAAGGAACGGTTGCTCAAGCATCGTCAATGCGCGCCGCCTCGGGCGCAAGGGCTTGGCCGGGCAATTTGTATATTTCGCTGCCATCCAAAAGCTGATGGAGCCCCATACCGCCGGAGATCCAATCAGTGGTCTGAATTGGACGCACAAGACAACCCAGAATGTCAGCGATGAACTGCGCATGGTAGACATTCGTGTATGCGCCAGGACCGTGCGCCGGCTACGCCCTGCACGGCTAGCCCCGCGCGATCGAATCACTGTCGTGGAGGTCAACGAATCAGGCAACCATCTACACTTGTCCACAGCCGGCGATCACTGGGCAAGATACCTGACCCGCTGTCCGAAGACGAGAGCGGTGATCTGTTTTGCGGATGTCCGTACCTACAACTTGACTACAAATTAACTGGGAGACCCCGACATGACGAACCGGCCTTCGAACTCGCGCTACGGCATCGTCCGCAAGTTCCTCAAATTCCGCGGCGGCCACGTGCCCATGCGGTGCGAGGCCTTCGCGGCAATGTTTGTCGCGCTGACGGCGATCGCCGTCCCAGCGATGGCGCAGGACTTTCCCGCCCGCAAGCCGATAACGATCGTCGTGCCCTTCGCGCCTGGGGGCTCGACCGACACGGCGGCCCGAATGGTCGCCGAAAGAATGACAGTCTTTCTCAAGCAGACGGTGTTGGTGGACAACAAGCCCGGAGCGAGCGGCACGATCGGGGCGAACTATGTGGCGCGATCAACGCCCGATGGCTACACTGTAGGTGCACTCGGAGGATCCACGACCGTTATCCCGCACTTGATGGGCCCGGTGCCGCCCTACAAGTTCGACGACTTCGTGCTGGTCGGGCAGCTCTGCCTCGTGGAAGCCGTCATCGTCGCCCGCAAAGACCTGCCGGCCAGCAATTCCCGGGAGCTGATCGCGCTGGCCAAGGCTCAGCCAGGGAAGCTGCAGTACGGCGAAAGCGGCACGGCCATGCAGTTGGCCTTCGAGTTGTTCAAGAGCACGTCCGGCACGGACATCCTGCGCGTTCCCTACAAGGGCGACGCCCCCGCACTGACCGACGTCCTCGGCGGGCACATCGACTTGGCGATGGTCTCGCTGGCCGGCGCGGCGGCACACATCAAGGCCGGTACGGTGAAGGTGATCGGCGTGACCTCCGCCGAGCGTTCGAAGGCCTTTCCCGCTGCGCTCACCATCGCCGAGGCGGGCTTACCCGGCTACGAGGCGGCCGTGACGACCATGCTGGCGGTACCCAGGGGTACGCCGCAAGCGGTGATCCAGCGATTGAACGAGGCCCTGAATGAGTCGCTCAAAGATCCTGTCGTCATCGACCGATTCACGTCGCTCGGTCTGGGCGCGCAGCGACTGTCGCCCGCAGATGCACTGGTGGCGCTTAAAGCCGACCTCGCAAAGGCGGACAAGGTCATCAAGGACGCTAAGATTCCGACCGAGCGCTGATTCGGTTCCAACGACTTCCGCGGTCCTCGCCCTGGGCGTCGAATACATTCACCCTAAGGTCGCTATGAACAGCCTGTATTCCGACGAAGACGTGGCGTTTCGAAACGAACTCCGTGCGTTCTTTCAATCCTCAGTTCCGCCAGGCCTGCGCCGCAAGGTCCAGCTTGAACAGAACGTTTCTCCCGAAGAAATGCGGGAGTGGCACAGAATCCTGGATGCGAAAGGCTGGGCAGCGCCTGCCTGGGACGCGAATTGGGGCGGCACGGGCTGGGGCCCGATGCAGATCCACCTGTACCGGGAACAGATGCAGTTGGCGCACGCCCCGTTGCCGCTTGCCATGAACATCAACCTCGTGGGCCCGCTGATCATCGCCTTCGGCAGCGACGACCAGAAGACAAGCTTCCTGCCGCGCATCCGGAACCTCGACTACTGGTTCGCACAGGGCTTTTCGGAGCCGGGTGCGGGGTCGGACCTGGCCGCGCTGCGGACGTCCGCGGTGCGCGATGGCGACTTCTATGTGGTGAACGGCCAGAAAGCCTGGACGACTTTGGCTCAGTATGCCAACTGGATGTTCGCGCTGGTCCGCACCGAGTCCGGTGGCAGGAAGCAGGACGGCATCACCTACCTGCTGATCGACATGGCATCGCCGGGCATCACGGTCCGGCCGGTCATCACGATCGACCGCGACCACCATGTCAATGAGGTCTTCCTCGACAACGTACGCGTGCCCGTGGCCCACCGTGTCGGCGAGGAGAACCGTGCCTGGAATTACGCCAAATTCCTGCTGTCGAACGAGCGGCTGTTCGGTGCCCGCACCGCGCTCACCAACCTCAAGATCGCCCGAATCAAGGAAGTCGCGGCCGGCGTGATGCAGGACGGAAAACCACTGACGGAGCAGCCGTGGCTGAAACAGCGGCTTACCTTGCTCGAGATTGAATTGCGGGCACTCGAGATCACCTTCTTGCGCATACTTTTCGAAGTGCAGCAGCGCAAGCCGGGGGAATTCGATACCAAGAGCTCAATGCTGAAGATGAAGGGGAGCGAGCTGTTTCAGCGCGCGGACGAAATCATGCTGGAAGTGGCGGGGCCTGCGGCACTGCCGTGCATCGAAGGCTTCTTGCAGGGTAAGCCAACGGACCAACTGCCGGTTCCGGAATGGGCGGCGACAGCGTCGCAGAAATACTTCCTGAACCGTGCCGCCACGATCTACGCGGGGTCCACGGAAGTTCAACACAACATTCTGGCGAAGGCAGCGCTTGGCCTATGAACACTTCCATCTTCGAGCCGAGCGACGAACAAAAGCTCCTCAAGGACAGCATCGACAAGTTCCTCGCCAAACGTTATCCCTTCGATGCACGCCTCCGGGGTACGGGCAAACAGGTCGGGTGGAGCCGCGAAATCTGGGCGGAACTCGCCAGCCTGGGCATCCTGGCTTTTTCCCTCCCGCAGGAGCATGGCGGCATGGTCGGTGGTCCGCTGGACATGATGTTCGTGATGGAAGCCCTTGGCCGCGCGTTGGTGGTCGAGCCCTTCGTTCCCACCGTGATCCTGGGGGCGCGCTGCATCGAACTGGCCGGCAGCCCGAAACAGCAACTGGACATCCTGTCCCGCGTTGCCGATGGCAGCTGTCTGCTGGCGCTGGCCCACTCGGAGCGGCAAGCACGTTACGACCTCGCATCCGTCGCTACCACGGCCCGTCGCAATGGCCAAGGCTGGGAACTGCGTGGCGAGAAGTTCCTGGTACTCGGTGGTGACACTGCCGACATGCTGATCGTCTCGGCCCGCATCGCGGACGAACCCTTCGGCGCGCAGGGGCTGGCACTGTTCCTGGTCGATCCAAAAGCACCCGGCGTTGGTACCACGCCTTACATGATGCAGGATGGGCATTACGCGGCGAACATCACGCTGGCCGACGTTCGGGTGGATGACGCTGATCGCCTGGCGGCTGCAGGTGACGCCCTTCCGGTCGTCGAGGCGGTCATCGGCTGGGCTACTGTCGCGGTCTGCGCGGAGGCGGTCGGACTGATGGAGAGCATGCTCGAGCTGACAGTCGACTACCTGAAAACGCGCGAACAATTCGGCGTCAAGATCGGCACATTCCAGGTGCTCCAGCACCGCGCCGTCGACATGCTCACGGCAGTGGAGCAGGCCCGCAGCATCACGCTGGGCGCCCTGGCCGCGTTATATCGCCCTGACCTTGAAGAGCGTCGCAAGATGGTTTCCGCAGCCAAGGTGCAGATCGGGAAGTCCGCGAAGATGGTTGGCCAAAGTGCCATCCAGCTTCACGGTGGCATCGGCGTGACGATGGAGTACAAGGTCGGCCATTGCTTCCTGCGCAGCAGCGCGATCGAGGTGCTATTTGGCGACGCCGAGCACCATCTGATGCTGCTCGCAAACCAGGGTGGACTCGTGGAACCGACGACAACCGAAGGAATGCAACATGTTTGAGTTTTTCAAGATCGAGGAGTCGGAGGGCATCGCAGTCGCGACCTTCGAGCGCCTTCCCGTCAATGCCATGTCCTATGCCGCCTACCGTGATTTCGACGCGCTGTCGCGCTATGTCGAGGCATCGGAGACGATCCGTGTTCTCATCCTTTCGGCGTCGGCGCAATCGCGCGCCTGGATCGGAGGCGCCGATCTGAACGACCTGCTGGCGTGCGACCCGGAGATGCGCAAGGAGCGCTACGCATTCATCAATGAGATCCTGCCGCGTTTCTACAACATTGATCGGCCGGTCATCGCGGCGATCAACGGGCCCGCCGTCGGCGTCGGCACGTCGATAGCCGGCATGTGCGACATCCGGGTCGCCTCCAGCAAAGCCTTCTTCGCAAAGCCCGAGATTGACCGGGGCGTGGTGGCCGGCGGCGGCATCCAACTGCTGCGGGTCGGCATGGCGGCCGGAATCGCGCGCGAGATGATCTACACGGCCCGCCGCTTCAGCGCGGACGAGATGAAGTCAGCTGGTTTCATCGACCACGTTGTTGAGCCGGAGCAGGTCATGAACAAGGCAATGGAAATCGCACGGCTGATCGCTACCAAGAGTCTGCCCGCGCTGAAGGCCAACAAGATCTGCAACAACGCTGTCGAGGGATTGAGCTGGCAGGAAGGCTACAAGCTGACCCAGGATTTTTCCGCCAAGCTGACTGGCGGGTTGGACGCAAAGGAGGGCATCAAAGCCTTTCTTGAAGGTCGTCAGGCGAAGTACCAAAACCGCTGAGAACCTCGGCAGACACGCCCGTGCAACCCATTTTCGCCGGCCGCAAATCGGTCCGACCCCTCTATCGCCATCGCGACCTCGATCGGATGATCTCGCCGCATAGCATCGCAATCATCGGCGCATCCAACCGTCCCGGGTCGTTCGGGCTGCGCACGGTCAACAACCTGGTTGGCTTTGACGGGCGCGTCTACCCGATCAATCCTAAATACGATCGGATTGCGGACCTTACCTGCTTTGCGTCTCTGGACGCGCTGCCGGAATCGCCCGACTGCGTGGTCATCGCAGTCAATCGCGATCTGGTCGAGGAGGCCGTACTGGAAAGCGTCAAGGCGGGAGCGGGCGGAGTGATTGTGTATGCAGGGGGATTCGCTGAGACCGCTCGCGATGACTTGGTGGCCCTGCAAGACCGGATCGTTCGACATGTCGCGGGCAGTCGCACGCGGCTGATCGGGCCGAATTGCCTGGGGATCACCAACTATGCACGTGGCGCGCGCATCATGTTTGGGCGCATGCCCGAGCCCAAGCCGCTTGGACCTGGAGCCATCGCGTTGGTGAGTCAGTCAGGTTCTGTGAGTATGTGTTTGGGACAGGCAGCGGCGCGAGGCATCTCCGTCAGCCACGCCATCCCCGTCGGCAACAGTGCGGACGTAGGCATCGCCGACTTGGTCGCCTACTTGGCCGATGACGATTCCTGTCGTGCGATTGCATGCATTTTCGAAGGCATCAACGACCCAATCCAACTGATCGAAGCAGCGGGCATTGCACTGTCAGTCGACAAGCCCCTGATCGTCTACAAGATGGCCGTGGGCGCGGAGGGCGCGACCGCTGCGCTGTCCCACACCGGTGCGCTCGCCGGGGCCCATGAAGCGTACAAGGCGGCACTGACGTCGGCCGGCGTCGTGATGGTTGATAACCTGGAAGACGTCGTCGAGACCGCCGTGTTCTTCGCCAAGGCGGGCAGACCGCGAGGCCGCGGCGCGGCGGTGGTCATCGGCTCAGGCGGGCTGGGTGTCATCGCGGCTGACAAGGCGGAGGAATACGGCGTGCCACTGCCGCAGCCGCAAGGCGAGACTCTGGCGGTGCTCCTGGCCAACGTCCCGGAATTCGGAGCGGCGCGCAATCCCTGCGACGTCACCGCGCAGGCGCTGAACGACGAGCGGCCACTGCGGGCCTGTGCGGAAGCGATGCTGTCAGACCCGGCCTATTGCACCATGGTCGTGGTGCACCCATATGCGGACGCCGCGAGCACCGCCCGCCTTCCGCTGTGGGCCGACCTGGCGGCCAAGTACGACAAGATCGTATGCAACTACTGGGCAACAGAGGCGTTGGAAGGCCCTGGCGCGCGCGAGTGTGAGGAACAGCCTCACATCGCCACCTTTCGCTCCATGCGTCGTTGCTTTGCCGCGCTGGCGGCCTGGCATGCGCGCGAGGACCTGCGCCTTCAGGCGCAGGCGTCCAGGCCGGTGCGACTCGTTGATGAGGACGCCAGGCAGCGGGTCGCGATGGCTCTCGCCGACGCTGCAGGGCGTACGCTGACGGAGCGCGAGGCCAAACAACTGCTGTCACTCTATGGCGTTCCAGTCGTGCACGAGCGCGTGGTGCAGGACGCCAAGGCAGCCGCCGAGGCGGCTGGAACGATCGGCTTTCCCGTCGCGATCAAGATCGAGAGCCCCGACATTTTGCACAAGACCGAAGCCGGCGTGTTGCGCATCGGACTGCGCGACGCGGCAGAGGTGGAAGTGGCCGCCGCCGATATCCTGGCCAAGGCCAGGGCCATCCGACCGGCGCCGGCGATCAAGGGCGTGCTCGTGCAGCCCATGGTGCCAGCCGGCATCGAAGTCATGATGGGCGGCCGCTTCGATCCCCAATTCGGCCCCCTGGTCGTCACCGGCCTTGGCGGCGTAATGGTCGAGTTGATGCGCGATACGGCATTGGCGCTCGCGCCCGTATCGCCATCGCGGGCGCTTGAAATGCTGCGTGGACTGCGTGCCGCCAAGGCGCTGGCCGGTTTCCGCGGCATGCCGGCGGTGGACCTCGATCGCCTGGCAGAGATCGTTGCGCGTTTCTCCGAGTTTGTTGCCGATCACGCGCAAGCCATCGTCGAGGTTGACGTGAACCCGCTGATCTGCAACGGTGACCGGATCGTCGCCGTAGATGCGTTGATCGTGACCGCGGCGGCGCGGGTGAATTGATTTGATGACGTAACGAAGGAGATACGACATGGGCAGATGGAAGAAGCGGCCGGAAGGCTCCAATTGGGGCGATTTTGGCGCGGACGACCAGCGCGGCCGCATCAATCTGGTCACGCCGGAAATGCGGAAGGAAGCGGCCCGACAGATCGTGGAAGGCATCTCGTTCTGCCTGAGCCTTCCGCTGGACTACCCCGGGGGCAACACACTGTTCAAGGCTCGACGCGCGCCTCGGCTGTTTTGCATCACACGGGAACAAGACGCTCCAAACTACAACTTCCCCTGGCGCCTCATGACCTGCCAGCAGGATCATCTGGACGTCACCTGCGACGATGCGGTAACTTTGTTCACTCAATATTCCACGCAATGGGATGCGCTGTCGCACTACGGCCAGTTTTTCGACGCGGACGATGACGGCGAGGCCGAGATGGTGTATTACAACGGCTATCGTGCGGGCGAGCACATCGTTGGCCCCAAGGAGGGAAGCGACGAACCGCGCTCGAACGCACTCGGCATCCAGAATTTGGCCGAGGCTACCGTGCAGGGACGCGGCACGCTGGTGAACCTGCACGCCGAGTATGGTCTGGAACGCAAGGCGATCGGTTATGACGACCTGATGCGTGTCATGGAGAAGCAAAAGGTTGAGGTGGCCAAAGGCGACATCTTCTGCATCTATACCGGGTTCGATGATCTGCTGCTGGGGATGCACAAGAATCCAGATGCCAAGACGTTGCACTCGTCTTGCACCGGATTGGATGGTGGCGACAGCAAACTGCAGAACTGGATCGACGATGCTGGCATTGTGGCGATCGCGGCAGACAACACGGCAGTCGAATTCCTACCCGCCCGCAGAACGGCGCCTGGCGCCCGCGCCTTAATGCCGCTGCATGCCCATTGCCTGTTCAAGCTCGGCATCCACCTTGGTGAGTTGTGGTACTTGAAAGACTTGGCGACATGGCTTCTCGAACACAAACGCAGCAACTTCTTCCTGACGGCGCCTCCGTTGCGTCTGCCGGGAAGTACCGGATCTCCCCTAACCCCGATCGCCACAGTTTGATGCGGCTTTGGCCCAGTTTCACCACGGCCGGTGTGTTCGACGAAAAAGGTCATCCTCGCGCCAGCGATTCTGCTACCTTGATCGATTTGTCCGATCTCGGGGTGTTGCCGGTTTTCGAAGCGGCGGGGCCTGCGCGCTGCATCTGCTAATCGGTAGATTCTCGTGCGTATGGCAAAGCCCAATCTCCAATTTGCCAGCGCGCCGGCGCGACATTGCCGCGGCGGGATGCTGGCGGAAGCTGGAACTGAAACGCAGACGCACGCCAAGACCTGAACCGCACGTCCACTACCTCGGAACACACTTGAACCATGGCACTCCCGCAGTACATCCGCGACCGGCTCTCACTGCCGGTCTTCTGCGCACCGATGTTCAGCATCAGCGGTCCGGACCTGGTCCGGGAAGCCTGCAAGGCCGGCTTCGTCGCTGCCCTTCCGCGCAGGAACGCCAGTGACCTGACCCAGTTTGACGAGTGGCTGCGCACCATCCGCGCGGACCTCACAGACTATTCAGCCGTCCATCGGGGCGCACCGGTCGGTCCGTTGGCGGCAAACCTGAACATCCGCGCGGAGCCAGCGGATCTGGAGGCCGACCTCGACGTGTGCCAGCGCCATGGCGTAGAGATCGTTGTCAGTGTCGCCGGCAACCCCGCCGAACTGATCCGCCGCGTGCATGGCCGGGGCCTGCTTGCATACCACGATGTCACCAACCTGCGCTTTGCCGAGAAGGCCATCGCAGCCGGCGCCGACGGACTGGTATGTATAGGGGCAGGCGGCGGCGGGCATTCCGGAACAATCAGCCATCTGGCGCTGGTGCCGCGAATCCGTGCCATGTTCGACGGTGTAATCGTGATGGCAGGGGCAATCGGCACCGGGGCTGCGGTACGCGCGTCAGAGATTTTGGGGGCCGATCTCGCCTATATCGGCACCCGCTTCATCGCGACCCGCGAATCGATGGCTGCCGACGCCTACAAGCAGATGCTGGTGGACCATACTTCAGCCGATCTGCTTTATACGCCGCAGGTCGCCGGTGTCGCGGCCAACTGGCTGATACCGTCGATCCGCCGCAATGGACTGGACCCGGAAAACCTGCCACGGCCAACCGCCAAAGGCATGGCCCACGACCATCTTCCGCCGGAAGTAAAGCCCTGGAAGTCCCTCTGGAGCGCGGGGCAGAGCGTGGACCTCATCCAAGATTGTCCGGACTTCGCGGAATTGGCGCGGCGGTTGCGGCGGGAGTACGTGCAGGCGTGCGAACTGGCAGATATGGCGTCGGCTGCGCGCGCCGGGCTGTGATGTATACGCGCCCCGGCGAGGGTTGGCTCTTCGATGCAGAAAAATGAAGGCGAGGCGGAAATGGGGACAGGACGGGGACGAAGCGCGCACCCTGCGGCCACTGCAGGCGGCGGCCATCACTTACCGCATCGCCTTCGGCTAAGCGCGCCGGGCAGAAGGTCTTGACCCTGCGGGGCGGCTGCACCTGATCCGCTTCCATGGTGTGCTCGCCCCGAACGCCAAGCTGCGCTCGCTGGTGGTGCCGCAGGGGCCGCCCAAGATGAGGAAGCTCCAGGCGTTGCCGCATCTGGCGTCCAATGCGAAGCCGAGACCGCCCAAGTTGGGCCCGGACGCATCAGCTGGGCACGGCTGCCCAAGCGGGTGGGCGATATCGATATGCAACACTGCCCGAACTGCGGCGCCGGGGAGCTCAGGATCATCGCCGCCTGAGTCGCTTGCGCTGTCGGACACCTGTCGCCACGGGCTGCCGCTACCCTGCAGCCGTCGTGGCGCTGCGCGCTGTGTCGGCAAGCCATGGCCAATACCAGGGTCAACCCTGAGACCGGGGTCCAATCCTGCGCGCCGTGAACGTTCAAAGACCTGCCAACTCGCCAGCCCCGAACCTCCAGACGCCCGGACTTGCGTACTTCGGCCCTCTGCGGGCTCGGCCGAGAGCCTTTTCAGGCCCTTTCTTGGGGCGTCCTATGGCGTTTGAAAATCCGGTTCCCCCCCCCATGCTGGGGCAAAACCACCACTTTCGTTTGTATGCGCCAGAAAAGCTGCCCTACGCCATCGACCGTTACACCAACGAGGCGCGGCGCCTGTACGGTCTGATCGACAGGCAACTGGCCCGGATCAACGGCAACATGCGCGAACCGAATTCAGTTGGGACCACGCCGCAGCCTGTTCGCTCGAACATCCGATCGCCCCAGTCCCGCTCCTGAAGAAGAACGTGTCGACTTACGGCGGCGGACTGTGCTATCCCCAGCGCCAGGGCAACCTTGGAAACCGATCCTAGTTCACCGACGAGGTGGATTACCTTCAGGCGTTCAAAGTGCTTTGTCTGCTTTTGAGATTGCCTGATTTAAGGTGTTTCATGATGTCGTTTCGGCAGAGAAGGCAAGGAGCCAGCTCAGACCACACTGTTGACGGCCGTGTGCACTCTGGATCTGAGAGTTCGATAACTGATATTTATAAATATGCGACATTCCCAGGGCTCTGCCACCTACACTGGGATGAAGCGCCGAATTCCTGCGCGGTTAGACGGAGACACCCATGCTCAGCCCCACTCAAATGCTCTACCGCAGCGCAATCTCGATGCGCGTGGTTCTGGCGCTATTGACAAGTTTTTCGGCCATAGCGCCTTCTGCAAGTGCGGCCTACCCGGACAAACCGATCCGGATGATCTTTCCCTTTGCCGCTGGTGGCCCCACGGACGCTGTAGCACGCGTCATTGCTCAGCAACTAGCGGAGAACATGGGCCAGCCAGTCCTGGTCGACAACCGCGGTGGCGCGGGCGGTGTGATCGCAACAGAAGCAGCCGCCAGCGCTGCTCCTGACGGCTACGCGTGCATCAAAGCAAAGAATGCGAGCCTTGACGCAGCCAGATTTTGACGAGGCCTGCGTGGCAGGCATTCGCTACCCACTCGAATGTTATGCGGCAGGCGTGCCACAGGCTGCCATTGCGGCCTTTTTTGCAGTGCGCGGGAGGGCCCCCTAATCGTTACTTCGCGAGTCTTCTATCTTTTCGTCCAGCACACCTTACCGGAGCTTCCATGCACGATCGCAGCCATTCTCAATTTCCGAGGCGCAAACGCCTGATCTCAACCCGTCGGGGCTTGATTCTATGGGGCGCCGCCTCCATCGCTGTTCCCTGGCCCGCATGGGCGCAAGAGGTGTGGCCGACAAAGCCCATCCGGCTGGTCGTGCCGACACCGGCAGGAGGAGGGACCGACAACATGGCGCGCACCACGGCCGATCGGTTGCGCGAGTTGTTGAAAGCGACTATCGTCATCGAAAATCGCGCGGGCGCAACTACGGCGATTGGCAATGAATTCGTGGCACAGGCACCAGCTGACGGCTACACCTTCCTATTTGTATCGCCGCCGGGGTTCACGTCGGTTCCGCACTTGCGACAAGTGAAGTACGGGCTGTCGGATTTCGAGATGGTCGGCGCGGTTGGAAACCTTGCGACCATGCTCGTTGTGCGAAGGGATCTGCCGGTAAATTCTTTACCGGAATTCCTCAACTTGGCAAAAAAACAGCCTGGCAAGTTGACATATGGAACCGCGGGTGTGGGCTCTCTGGGACACCTCGTTGGTGAAGTGTTTCGCGCACAGACAGGCATTGATGTGCTACACGTTCCCTACAAGGGCTCGGCTGATGCCATTGCGGCTGCTATGGGAGGCCATGTCGATTTCATCATCAATGACGCCGCACAGGCACAGATCAAGGACGGACGACTAAAGGGGCTTGCAGTGTTTGGCGAGCAAACAGTCACTGGCCTGCCACAGGTACCGCCAATTAAGGGCACAGGCGTCGATGTAAACATTCCGGGAACGCCGATGGGGTTCATGGCTCCCCGCGGCACACCAAAGGCGATAGTGGATCGTGTTGCAGCCGCACTAGAGAAGATCACTGCCGAATCGGAGTTTCAGGCCAAGATGGCGCAATTCTCATTGGCCGCGCAATGGATTCCGCCGGCCGACTACCTGCGCCTCCTGCAACAGGGCCATACCTCTTATGGGGAAGTTATCCGCAGGGTAGGGATCAAGGAGTGAATACAGCCGAAGGCGCCCTTGTCCTTGTGGAGGACCGTAGCGACGGTGTGAGCATATTGACAATCAATCGCCCAGAAAAGCGCAACGCCATCGACGCGGACATGGCCCGAGCGATCCAGGACGCGTTCGAAAAGTTTGACAAGTCTCCACAGCGGGTGGCCGTAATCACGGGTGCGGGGAATCTCGCCTTCTCTAGCGGGGCAGATCTGCGCAATCTATCCTATGAGCATTGGCGCTGCATTCCTGGAATGGGCGTGACAACCATGAAACCAGTTATCGCGGCGGTGGGCGGATGGTGTATCGGAGTGGGACTTGCGGTTGCTGCGATGGCGGATTTGCTGGTTGCTGGCGAGGATGCGCGCTTTTATTATCCTGAGCCGCGCCATGGCGTGACTGCAAACTTGATCGCGCCCATCGCCGTCCGATTGCCGTACAAGTGCGTGATGGAGCTGCTGCTCCTGAGCCGCCCCGTCGAGGCCAGTCGGGCATATGAGATGGGCCTGGCAAATTTGGTGGTCCCTGCTGGAACTCACCTACAGGCTGCACTCGATATGGCCCGGGTGATTGCGACCTATGCGCCGCTTGCGCTGCAGTCAATCAAGCGCACTATCGTGCGTGATGTACTTCCCAAGAGCCCGGCCGAGGGCATGGCGCGCTGGCAGCAGGAAATCGAAGGGCTTAACCGGAGCGAAGATCTTGAGGAAGGTTTGAGCGCCTTTCGCGAGAAGCGGCAACCGCAATTCAAGGGGCGTTGAGATGCAG
>CAXNGL010000005.1:0-29301 GCA_964201515.1 Burkholderiales bacterium | reverse complement strand
TGGGCTTGTCGACGGCAAGCACTGGTCGGCCGTCATAACCTATCGGGGTCCGAATATCAGACTGATTTCGGTTCGTCGGTCACGCTTTGAGGAGGTGGAGTTGTATGAAAGCCAAGACGTTCGAAGAGCAGTTTGACGCCGGCGTCGATATCACCGGGTCTTTGGACTTGTCCAAGGCAAAACGTGTGTTGCTGGCACCAAGACGCGTAAACGTCGACTTTCCAGCCTGGATGGTCGACTCACTGGATCGCGAAGCAAATAGGCTGGGTGTCACTCGCCAATCGGTCATCAAGGTTTGGCTTGCCGAGCGCCTGGAGGCATCGTCTGCCAATAAAGGGGCCCATCACGCGCGCACCGATTCGGCGGCGCGCCGCTTGTGAATTGCGACGCTCGTCACGCATCGACAGTCCGCACTCTTGAGCGGGCTCACATCGGCTACGGGAGGGTCCTGAACGCAACAGACGCCAGGTGGCCCGCTCTTGACAGTGCGGTGCGCTGCTTCCTGCGTGCCGGCGGCTTCCCGCGCCGGACCGGTTCCGTCTCGCCAGAGTGACGCTGGAAAGGGCGAGGTGCAGGTTACGCCGCTCGGCCCTTGGTCTTGCAGCCCAAGCTGGTGACGCCCGTGCTGCAGGTGGTGCAGCGCGTGACCACGCGCCATCTGCTCGGCCAGGCTGGGCTCAAGCCTGACGAAGCCGACAACGACGGCGATTCGGACGAGGCCCGCACGCTCAGGCCGCTGCAGGGTGCAGCGTGTACCTACCGCATCGCTTTCGGTTCGCGCGCCAGGCAGAAGGTGTTGACGGTGCAGGGTGCGATGCCCAGGCAGACGGCGTTCAGGCAACCCCTGTGCGCCGACATCAATGGAAACAAAGTGACACGCAGCCGTGCGCTGCGCGGCCGATGCCATACACCAGATTGACACAGTGTCTTAATCCCTTTGAATTCAGGGCGTGATAAATACCCGCAGAGGATTCAAGGGTCAAGTATCTGGTGTCGTCTTAATCCCTTTGAATTCAGGGCGTGATAAATACGCTCAGAGGCTGGCTTGGGCCTGCTCGTCGAGTCTTAATCCCTTTGAATTCAGGGCGTGATAAATACACAGCGGGGCCTGACCTTTACGAAGGATTCCGCAGTCTTAATCCCTTTGAATTCAGGGCGTGATAAATACCTTCATCGACCGGCATGGCGGCATGGCCGCGTAGGTCTTAATCCCTTTGAATTCAGGGCGTGATAAATACTCAGAAAGCTTTCCATGTCCAAAATTAATGCACGTCTTAATCCCTTTGAATTCAGGGCGTGATAAATACACGCATTCAGGCTGAGTACAACCGACAACAACGTCTTAATCCCTTTGAATTCAGGGCGTGATAAATACTCCTGATCTTGGAGATGTCCAAGAAGTGGATGGGTCTTAATCCCTTTGAATTCAGGGCGTGATAAATACTAATCATACGGTTTCATTGAACGATGTTCACCCAGTCTTAATCCCTTTGAATTCAGGGCGTGATAAATACTCGTCGGAACTGGCTATGGACCGACCCCGTGGGTCTTAATCCCTTTGAATTCAGGGCGTGAGAAATACTTGTCTTTCCATGTGAAACCCAGCACCCAGCGTCGTCTTAATCCCTTTGAATTCAGGGCGTGATAAATACTCCGAGCCGATAGCGTCAAGGCCTTGTCTGATTTTGTCTTAATCCCTTTGAATTCAGGGCGTGATAAATACTAATCATACGGTTTCATTGAACGATGTTCACCCAGTCTTAATCCCTTTGAATTCAGGGCGTGATAAATACGAAGACCCAGCGCGTGAACGCAACACGTTCTGGGTCTTAATCCCTTTGAATTCAGGGCGTGATAAATACCGAAGAGCATGGGACAAGGTCGGTGGCCGGAGGTCTTAATCCCTTTGAATTCAGGGCGTGATAAATACCTACTGTCGGCCGCGCCATTGGGTATGGCGTTTGGTCTTAATCCCTTTGAATTCAGGGCGTGATAAATACATACGCTGACTTTGACTACACTCATGCACGTATTGTCTTAATCCCTTTGAATTCAGGGCGTGATAAATACTGTGCAACGAACGATATCGCAAAATGTCTCACCGTCTTAATCCCTTTGAATTCAGGGCGTGATAAATACGCCGGGCCGCCGAGTATGCCGAGGCCGCCAGTCTTAATCCCTTTGAATTCAGGGCGTGATAAATACCCTATGCTGAAAGAACCACCGCCGCCGAGGCCGGTCTTAATCCCTTTGAATTCAGGGCGTGATAAATACCGCAAGCGTTTCCCGCGTTGTCAGTGTTCGAGAGTCTTAATCCCTTTGAATTCAGGGCGTGATAAATACCATCGCCCTTGCCGCCCTGATCGCATCGCTGGATGTCTTAATCCCTTTGAATTCAGGGCGTGATAAATACCGCATGCACCAAAAAACACTGTCCCGACAAGCACTTGCGACAGTGGTTGACGGTATTGGCGCGGCATCAGGAGCTTAACCCACCACGCCTATTGCAGGCTCAGGGTCGGCAAAATATTCAGTGGCAGCATGGATTGGCCGATGGTGTCATATTGCGGCTGCGCTGGCAACCCGTAGGCCCGAACGTCGTCGGCGCGGGTGTCGATCAACTGGCCCAGTTCCACCAGCAGCCGACGCATTTTGGCCGCAGATGCGTCGACCAGGAAGACGGAGTACTGCACTGGCACACCCTGCTTTTTCAGAAACCGGAACACCCGACCCAGCCGCCGCTTGTCCCGGATGTCGTAACACACCAGCCACTGGCCAGAGTCGAATTGGCTCATGGTGATGCCACCGTGCAATCCGGTGCAGCATCATTTGCCACAGCCATGGTGACAAGCCGGCGGTTCACGGCAGCAACTCCTTGCCTGCCAGCCGTTGCAGGCTGAGCAGATGCAGCAACAAGGCGCTGGCGTTGCGGGCCTGCCAACGCTCGAACGCGAGCGCGGTCTCCGGCCTGGCATCGACCTGGTCTGCCAGCGGGCCGCAGCACAGGTTCATTTCCGCCCACAACAGCCAGGTCAGATCGTGCGCCAGCAACACTGGTTCGCCACCGGGGCCCAGTTGGACCGGCAACAAGGCGTGGGCCTGCAGTTGCTGCGCCACGCAGGCGGCGATCAGGCCCTGCAATGCCGATGGCAAATGCGCCGCGAGCGTGGCGCCATAGACCCAGCTGCGCTTGGTTGTCTCCCACTGCGCGGGCGAAATGGGTGGGCCGTCGGTGCGGCCCCACTGCAACTGCACCTGCATGCGCCGGGATTTCAGCCAGTGCTGGTACCGTGCGTGGCCATCCGGGGTTTCCAGCAGCAGGTCCAGAGTGGAGGCAAACGATGCGTTCTGCGAATGGTGGCTGTGCAGGCTGCCCAGGGCATCACCATGGTGGTCGAGCCAGCAGATGCTCAAGCGGCGCTGCATGCACAGTTGCAGGGCGGCACCGCTCCAGTCCAGCGTGGTGCTGCTGACGACACGCGCCACGCGTTGCAACGGAAAGCGCAGGCGGCGAGGCGGCTCGCCCGCACGCTGGGTGACGATGACCAGTGCGTCGCCGCCCGCGTCCACCCGCTGGCACGCGGCCTCTTGCAGGTACAGGGTGCGGGCGTCCGCGCCACGGGTGGCCAAGGCGCCGTCGGCGGCCGACCGGGTGCGAAGCACGCGCTGCGCGTGGGCTAACACGGCTCGTCGTCCTCGGCGCTGTCCAGCCAGGGCAGGCCTTCGGCGCGCAGGTGCGCGGCCAGGCGGCGGGTGCGATCGCGCAGCCAGCGGCGCCAGGCGGTGGACTGCTTTTCCCACGCGGCGTAGTAGATTTCGCGCCCGGCCTTGCCCAGCAGGCAGGCCCCCTTGTCCAGGCTGAAATGCTCTTCGCGCAGGGTGCGATCGCGCAGCATTTTCCAGATCCAGTCGTCCACGGCGGGGCGCAGTGGCTCGATCAGGTCGCTGGCCAGTGATTCGCGGCCGATCGCCGGGCGGTGGTAGAAGCCCAGCAGGGGGTCGAGCCCGGCGACCATGCAGCTTTGCACTGCCTGCAGGTGCAGCAGCGTGTAACCCAGCGACAGGCAGACGTTGACGGGGTCCTTCGGCGGGCGCCGGTTGCGCCCGGCAAACCCCAGTGCGGGCGGCATCACGCCGGCCAGGCCACCGAAGTAGGCGCGCGCGGCAGCGCCTTCGCGGCCGCGCAGGCTGTCCAGCGTGGGGGGCTCGGCTGCGGGGTCGGCATCCAAGCCCGCCAGCACCGGCAACAACGTATGCAGGGCATCGAATATTGGCTTGCGGGCGTCGGGGCGTTGCGCCTGCATGCGCTCCAGCGTGCCCTGTTGGCGGCGCAGCTTGGCACGCACAATGTCGCGCGCCCAGCTGCGGCAAAACACGTCGTCCATCACGGCGCGGGCCTGCGCCAGGCGCACTGCGGCGTCGTTGTGGTGCGGGCCCAGGATGATGGCCACCCGGCGGTTCTGGCGCGGACTCATCAGCACGGTGGTGGCGCCGGCCTCGGCCAGCTTCATCAATACGCCGGTGTCGAGCCGCGTCTGCGCGCCCTGCAACACACATCGGTCCACCATGCCGATGGGCACGGTGCCACGCCGCTGTCCGGCTTCGTACAGCGCCAGCGTGCTGCCTTCACTGCGGATTTCGAGCTGGGAGCGGTCGAGCAACAACAAGGCCATGGGTCGGGTTTCCTTCTTGGAGTGGTGGTCAGCCGACGTAAAAATAGTCGGGGTCGGCCGGCTTGTCGGCCATGCCCAGGGTGTGGATGCGGCAACGCGGGTCAAGCCGCAGCAGCAGGAAGCGGTCTTCGGACTTTTCGAGCAGCAGCATCATGTCGGCCAGCAGGCGCAGTCGCTCGGCGGCGGTCAGGTACAACTCGTGCACCGACTTCTGGCCACCGGTGGCGTAGCGCCGCGCCAGGCGCAGGGCAGCACCCAGGCGGTGCGGCTCGGCAACATCGTAGGCAGCAAGAAACAGGTCTCGGTGGGCCATCTGCGGCAGGCCACTCGCGTGGCGTTGTGAAGATGGGGCGATGATGGCCGCGACACGCGCTGTTGTCTGGCGCGGCAAGCTTGCGGTGGGCTACACCTATGCCGCCAGCGACTGGTGTTTGGCTTGGCCCGTCAGGGAAATGCCATGGCGCAGAACCAGGTCGCGCAAGGCGTCGGGCAAGTCCTGCGCGTCGCTGAGGTCCACGCGCCAGGGCAGCGCGCTGTCTTCAAAGGTAGTTCGCCGCGCATCGCTTCAACCGGCCCTGTGATTCTGCAGCATTGCCTCTCGCAAAATCGCGTTGATGCGGGTCTGATAACCTCACTCTCATCGTTTCATTGAGAAAGTTCGGAGTTCTCCACCCCAAATCGGAACAATGCTCGGACGCAGAGGTCCGGGTGTCCACCGGTATAGGCAAAGCGCGCAGTTCCCGGATCAAGGGGTTGGAGACAGACGCCATGAGGTTGGCGGTGCTGTCGCCGACCGACTCACCGCCCGGCTCGCGCGGGGACATGCTACCGAGTTCGGCACCGACGCTGAACGCCCGGCCGGCACCAGTAAGCAGGGAGGGGGCCCCGGCAGCGCTGGCGATGATCGAACACAAGGGCCCGAACAGTGCGGTGCCAGTACGGGCCGGTCTAGTGCCTGGCAGAAGTACGAGTAATTTTTCTCACCGGTTTGACGGAAGGCGCTAGACCACTTGGTTTTTCCGGCACAACTCGTCCAGCCGGTTCGCTCTTGACCGTAGTCCAGGGCATTTGGCCCAGGGGGCGCGGACAAAGAAGCACCTCCAGCGCCCGGACCGCCGGTGACATGCCACTCAGCATATCGGCCGCCTGTTTGGTTGCAAGCCCAAATTCAGTCAAGCGGTCGGCGCGTAGCTGCCCGCTGAGTCCCGTGACTGTCATCATTCCGACCACGCCACCTGATGGCGAGCGAACTGGCGCGGCCAGTGCCGTCATGCCCCCATAGACCTCTTCCCTTGCCCAGAAGAACCCACGCGAAACGGAATGCTGGATGTCGCTCTTGAGCGCTTCAAAACTTGTCAGGGTGTTGGGTGTGAATTTCTCGTAGGGTTCGGGCCCCAATGCGCGAAGCATCGCATCTGCGGGCATGGTGGCAAGCAGCAGTTTGCCGCTGGCTGAAGAATGAAGCGCGCTCTTTACGGACGTGTCCCAGTACGGCGTGAGGCGGCTGGAGCCCTTTCTCTGTTCTACCACAACCCTGTCCCCGCCTAGCAGGATGTGCAGGGCACAAAACCCCGCGGTCGCTTGCTCCAGTTGAGCCAGAACATCGTTGGCGTCACGGCGCAGTTCCTGCACCGGGTGATACAGACTGAGGGGAAACATGGCACGCGCGCTTGGCAGATACGTCTTTTTCTCTTCGTCCCGCGTGACATAGCCGAGGTGTGCAAGCGTCTTGAGGAGGCGAAGCGTCCCGCTGGCATCCAGGCCGGTGACCTCTGAAAGAGCGGTCAGCTTCAATGGCTGCGTGGCTGCCAGCAGTGCATCGATTGCAGCAAATGCGCGTTCGAGCTGGCCGGGCCGGCGCCTGTGTTTGTCCGCGGTCGCGTCGGGCATTGTGTAGGTGGTATCGACGGGGATTGTGGCTTGCAATTCGAGCTGTTCGGATTGCTCACTGTGAGAAATCAACTAGGCTTTGTACCACGCTGCAGAAAGTTGCCCTTGTGATGTGAAACTGAGTGGTAGGAGCCATCATTATTGTTTTATGAAATATAAAATATAGTTTTTAAAGCTAATCTTATATTGGACTTTTGCGCGATTTGCGGCAGAATGTAACGGCATGCCGATCTTCGGGACAGGCAAAACCGCACCTGCGGCCCAGTACGGTGAGCAGATAAAACCTCGCTTCAAGGAGACAGACCCATGAAAAAAGTGCTGAGCGCCTCGATCCGCCTTCTTGTAGGGGCTGCCTTCTCCACCCTGGCATGCGCGCCTTTTGCGCAAGAGGCCTACCCAAACAAACCGATAAAGCTGATCGTTCCCTACGCGGTGGGGGGCACCAACAATCTGCTAGCCCGCCTGCTGGGCCAGAAGCTTACCGATAGCTGGGGACAGTCGGTCATTGTTGACAATCGTCCGGGTGGCAACACCATCATTGGTTCGGAATTGCTGATCAAGGCGCCTGCAGACGGATATACGTTGATCGTTGTGTCGGTCGACCACGCCATCATTCCGCAGCTTGTCACCACCCCCTATGACGCCGTGAAGGACTTCGCCCCCGTGGCTACATTGGGGATTAGCCAACTCCTTCTCGTGGCCCATCCCTCGCTGCCCGCCAATACCCTCCAGGAGGTTGTCTCGTTGGCTAAAGCCAAGCCTAATCAGCTTAGCTATGCGTCGGCAGGAAACGGGACGCTGTCGCACATTACCAGCGAAATGGTCAATCTCAACACGGGAATCAAGATGCAGCAGATTCCCTACAAGGGCGGCGGTGCCGCGCTTGCCGACTTGCTGGGCGGCCAGGTCCCGCTGTTTTTCAGCGTCCCCGTCAACGCTCTCCCGCATGTAAAAGGCGGCAAACTGAAAGCGATCGCGGTCACGGGGCCCACGCGCTTGTCGGCGCTCCCGCAGACCCCTACCTTTTCCGAATCGGGGATGCAGGGTATCGATGCGAAGGCTTGGTTTGGCGTCCTTGCCCCGGTCGGCACTCCGAGGCCAGTCATCAACAAGCTTTCCGCTGAAATCAATCGGATATTCAGTACCGCGGAAATCAAGGAGGTCCTTTCTGCGCAGGGGTTGGAGCCGTTCATTTCGACGCCGGAGCAATTTGGAGCCCTGATCGAGACCGATCGCGCCATGTACGGCAAGGTTATCAAGGCCGCGAACATAAAAATAGACAACTAGGCGCCTTCGAGGCCGGGCGACCGTTGGCAAATGCTGCTATCCGGTTGCATGCGCGCCGGACCGACGACGACAACTGGGAGACCATGATTTCAATTTACCGCTCCTTGCTGTTCGCGCCCGGCAACAATGCACGCATGGTCGAGAAATGTGTCAACGCCGGAGCGGATGCCGTCATACTGGACCTTGAAGACGCAGTGGCGGTGGCGCAGAAATCGGGAACGCGCGACCTGGTGGTGAAAGCGCTTGCACTACCGCGCCGATGCAAGGCCTACGTGAGGGTCAACGCGCTCGGCACCGAATGGTGCTTCCGCGATCTGGATGCGATCACTGTCAAGGGTCTGGATGGCATTGTGCTGCCCAAGACCGAGCATGCAAATGACTTGATCACTGTGGACTGGATGCTGCGTTCACTTGAGAAAGAGCGGGGCATGCCAGAAGGTGGAATCGACGTGATACCACTGATTGAAACCGCGCTGGGTTTCACCCATCTCCACGCGATTGCGCGTGCCAATCGAAGGATCCGGAGAATCGCGTTCGGTGCGGGCGATTTCACGCTGGACCTCGGGATGTCATGGAGCGACGGGGAAAGCGAACTCCTGCCGTACCGAAGCGCTTTTGTCGTGGAATCACGCGCCGCAGGGCTTGAGCCGCCGATTGATACCGCACTCGGCAAGCTGGAGCAACCCGCGATTTTTGAGGCCACGGCGCGGCATGCGATGGAGTTGGGGTTTCAAGGAAAACTCTGCATCCATCCGAGCCAGGTCAAATCCGCCAACAAGATTTTTAGGCCTAGCGATTCGGAGGTGCTCAAGGCGAGGCGCATCACGGAGGCGTTCGACGATGCGGAGGCAAGAGGCTTGGCAGCGCTGACTGTCGACGGCCAGTTTGTGGACTACCCCATAGCCCATCGGGCGCGAGCCATCGTCGCGCGAGCAGAACGCATCAGCGCGGCCGAAGCGGCGGACCTTTCAACAAGCCCCTGAACTGGATACCCAATGCACGACGCAAAGAAATTGCAACCCCTGGACAACATCCGCGTAATTGACGTTTCAAGTTTCCTGTCCGGTCCTTTCTGCACAACGCAGCTCGCTGAATTCGGTGCGGAAGTTCTGAAAATCGAGTTGCCGAAAGTCGGCGATGCATTGCGGAAGTTCGGCACCATTGCGGACTGTGGTGACTCGCTCAACTGGCTGTCCGAATGCCGGAACAAAAAATCCATCACGCTCGACCTGCACAAACCCGAAGCGTGCGAAATCTTGAAACGGCTGGTGGCCACCGCGGATGTGTTCGTCGAGAATTTTCAGCCGGGCACACTAGAGAATTGGGGCATAGGGTGGGACGTACTCAAGGAGGTCAACCCACGCTTGATCATGGTTCGCATCAGCGGCTATGGGCAAACTGGCCCGTACAGCGACCGGCCCAGTTTTGGGCGGATCGCAAACGCTTTTGGCGGGCTGTCGTTTCTGGCCGGTTATCCGGACCGTGCGCCCGTGACGCCAGGATCGGCCACCATTCCCGATTACCTGGCGGGTATTTACGGCGCGTACGGCGCTTTGCTTGCGTTGCAATCGCGCGCGAGGACCGGGCAGGGGCAGATGATCGACATCGGACTGTATGAGCCGATCTTTCGAATTCTGGATGAACTGGCGCCTTCTTACCACCGTAGTGGTTTCGTTCGCCAACGCATGGGACCCGGCGCGGTCAATGTAGTGCCACACAGCCACTACCCCACCAAAGACGGGCGCTGGATTGCCATAGCCTGTACAAGCGACAAGATATTCGCGCGTCTTGCCGAAGCCATGGGCGAACCCGAGCTTGCCTCGTCGGACTCCTGGGGAACGATAGCCGCCCGCGAGCGGGACCGCGGGAAGGTGGACGCCTACGTGGGCGCCTGGACGTCGCAACATGATCGCGCACAACTCCTGCACGACTGCGAACGGGCACAGGTGCCGTGTGGCCCGGTGTACGCGATCGACGAAATATTTGAAGACCCCCAATACGCGGCACGCGGCAACATCCTGAAGATGCTCGACGAACGCGCGGGGGAGGTGGCGATCCCCAATCTCGTACCCAGGCTGTCCGCAACGCCTGGCGAAGTGAAGTGGCTTGGGCCGGCGCTGGGAGCAAGCAACGCGGAAGTGTACGAAGGCATGCTGGGCATGACTTCCGCCGATCTCAAGGGTCTTGAGGCACGAGGGGTCATTTGAAGATTTGTCATCCCTGCGGCAAGGGGTTGCCCCTGGCAATTCTTTGCGCCGCGATACATGGAACACGGGCCTCAAGCGCCCGCTGGTCGATGGGCATTGGAAAGCCTGTCTGGAGAGCGGAGTGATTGAACCGATCAAGACCAAACCTGTCTGGACCGCCGCCGAACTCAACGCGGACGGTTCGTGGCTGTACGAATTGTCGTCTGCGGAAATTGAAGATTTTTCTGCTGGACTGAAACATGCCAAGGCTAGTGGGAAGACGATGTTTTCGCTATCCCGCAGTGACTTTCCCTTTGGCCCGGCGGCTCAGCGTGCGCTTGGCGCGGTCACTCAGGGCACCCAGGAAGGGTTCGGGTTGAAGCAGCTCAGAGGTTTTCCGGTGGCTGAATACAGCGATGAAGAGATGCGTTTGCTCTGGTGGGGGCTCGGCCTTCATTTGGGCGTGCCCCGACCTCAAGGGAAGGAGAGCCAGTTCATCTCCGACGTCACCAATGTATCTGGAGAGTTTCGTAGTGGCGCCGGCCGCGGCTACCACACGAAGTCCACGCTCGATTTTCATTCTGACAGCTGCGATGTGGTTGGCCTGTTGTGCCTTCGCGCTGCGAAATTAGGCGGAACGAGCTTGATTTCCAGCTCTGTGGCCGCCCACAACGAGATGCTCCTCGAACGACCTGATCTGGTCGAGGTGCTTTATTCCACTTTTGTATTCAGCCGCCAGGGGGAGCAGGCGCCGGAGGAAGCGCCATACTATGAGTCGCCGGTGTTTTCGGTGCGGGATGGGCGGTTTGCGTGCCGGCACCTGCTGAGCCATATTCGGGGTGCGCAGCTCAATTTCCCTGAAATTCCGCGGCTGACGGCTATCCAGCAAGACGCGCTTGCCTATCTTGACAGGACGCTTGCCAGGGCAGACTTGTGTTTTCACACCTATCTTCAACCAGGGGACATGCAATTCGTCAACAACTATGTGGTGTTGCATTCGCGTACGGAGTTCGAGGATTTTCCTGAACCCGCGCGCAAGCGCCATCTGTTGCGTTTGTGGCTGGCACTACCCACGGCCCAGGCGCTTCCCGCGAGTTGGGCGGCAGGATACAAGGCTACCGAAGCGAGATCGGTCCGCGGCGGCTTTCGCGGCGTGAACATAACTGAGGAAGTCATGGATTTCGAAAGCCGACTGGCCCGGGAACACGGGATGGCTTTCGGAATTTACGAGGATTTGCAGCGTTATCGCTCGGGCTCCGCCCGGGTAGATCATTGACCACCGCGAGGCATTCCATGGCACTAGATTTTCCACGGCCGATTCCACCGTCGCTGCGCGAGTGGCCTGGCCATATACAAGCCCACCAGCCGCTACAACGCACTGGGTGACTAGCTGACCATCCGCACGCATGGGGGCCGTCAACACCCACATCGACGCTTTTTCGCATGCGGGTTATGACGGCTTTGCGTTCAACGGGATGGATTACGCAAAAGTCATCAACATGGAGGAGGGTGCCGTCGAATTGGACGTCACGGCGCATGGACCCATCGTTACGCGCGGAATTCTCGCAGACGTTGCTCGAAGGCGGGGTGTGCAGTACCTCCAGCCTGGCGAGTGGGTTACGCCGCAGGACATCGAAAAGGCAGCCGAAAGGCTGGAGATACTTGTCAACCATCGGGCACAACATGTGCCCACCCTGCCCCAGCCGGCATCACTGCCGGTCGCGAGGGCCAACTGCGCCACCGATCCAGCCCGTCGGACCGAAGCGGCGAGCCAGACTGTGCCCGAGGTGGTCATGAGGAGCGTGTAGCCATCGGGTGGGCGGTGGAGGCTTCGAACCTCCGACCCCGGCAGTTTGAATGCTGGGAACCAGGACTTTCCTGGACGTTCCAAAACGCTGTTTACCTCTGTATTTTTTGCCAGATGGATAAGGAAGACCATGGCAACTTTCTCCAAGGTGTCCGAACGCTCCAAACTAAAGCCCCGGGCACGACCCGTATCGGCAATGTACTGCCCTACGGCCAAGCTATTGAAGCACGAGACGTGGCGTAGGGAGAAAGTGGCCATGAGTAGGCTTGGTGGCCCTGATTTACGCCGTGGCGATGCGTTGCGCACCAAATAGGTCTTCGCGCGCAGGCCGCACCAAGGCGCGTGCTTCGATTTGGTGATTACTGCGGCTTGATCCCTGCGGCCTGGAACAGCTTGCGGTAGCGCTCGAATTCGCTTCGGGAAAGCGCATCAAGTTCGGCGGGAGTCGATGGCGTGGTATCGACGCCGCCCGCCGCGAGTTCACGGGCCACGCCCGGGTCGTTTCCCGCTGCGGCGACTGCTTCGGACAGGCGGGCAACGACGGCACGAGGCGTGTTCGCCGGCGCGAACATTCCGAACCACGAAGTCCAGATGAAGTTCGGGATGCCGGCTTCCAGCATCGTGGGGGCGTCGGGAAGATAGACTTCTCTCTTGGGGCCGGTGGTGGCCAGCACGCTCAGCTTGCCGGCCTGGATCATGGGCTGCAGAGCATTGAAGACGTAGAACATGAAAGTGACCCGCCCTGTGCTGAGATCCACCAGCGCGGCGGCGGGGCTCGTGTACGGCACGTGGGTGAGTTGCAAACCCGTCGCGTTCTCGAATGCCAGGCCGAACACATGCGCGGAAGATCCAACCCCGGCCGACGCGTAGGTCACAGGGGCCTTGCTTGCCTTCGCATACGCAAGGAGGTCGGACACGGTCTTGAGATTCAAGCTCGCGGATGTGACGAGGGCAAAGCTGTATGAGGCCATCTTCGCTACCGGAACGAAGGCCTTGAAGGGCTCGTACGAGATGCTGGCCTGCAAGTGCGGACTTGCGGCGTGTGACGCGGTGGAGCCCATGAATACCGTGTAGCCGTCCGGCGGCGATGAGAGGACCGCCTCGGCGGCAATATTGCCGCCGCCACCGGGCCGATTTTCGATGAGGACCGGCTGGCCCAGGTTTTCGGTCATCTTGGGCGCCAACCGCCGAACAATGATGTCGGAGGCGCTTCCTGGCCCGAACGGGATAACCAGTTTCACCGGCTTGACCGGATAGTCGGCCGCCGCGCAACTCAGTGCGAGAGCCATCTGTCCGACCAGGAGGCCAATGGCCTGTGCCCATCCACCCTTGCCTCGCAGTTGCGAAGCGGGAGAACAGATTTCGTCGATTCGTGCAGTCATTCATGCTCCTTCATTGCATTTCGGGAAAATCATAAACTGGCCCAGTGAAAATCCGTCGTGGGGTAATTTCCGATGGGGTGCCTGACGTCACGCAGCACCCTTCAAATGCCGCTCGACCGCTGAACGTAGTATGCCCGCGTACTCCTTGTGCCGGTTGCGCATCTCGCGGGCCCACGCGCCCAGACCCATCGCGAGTGGCAGGCCGCTGAATTCCATGGGCAGCAGGACGCCCAGCGATGCAGCGCCTGGCGTCGCGCCCCGCAATGTGTAGTGATAGCCGCGTGAACGAATCGCTGCGAAGTCGCGCTGCAGCGCCGCGAGGCTGATGCGCTGGTTGACGGCGTCCGGGCCGCTGTTGTGGCGCAGCACGATGTTTTGAACCTTCTCCTCGGGCATCGCCGACAACAGCAGCCTCCCCACACCGGAACCGAGCAACGGCCGCAAGGTGCCGGAGCCGATATGCATGCGCCTCGTGGTGCTGCCGGGCACCACGTGCAGGTACTGCGCCTGGTCTCGGATCGGCACTGCTAGCAGGACCGTCTCGCCGGTCTGCTCTCCCACCTCGGCCATCATCCTCAGAACTTTGCCGGACGGTGTGAACAGTGGTTCCATCCACGCGCCAAGCAGCGTGACCCGCGCCGTGGGCAGGTAGCCTTTCAGGTCGGGCGCGCGCTGCATGTAGCCCAGCTCCAGCAGATTGCCCAACAGGATGGACGTGCTCGATATCGGATAGCCGAGGCCGCGAGCGATCTCCACCACAGTCGCCGGCCGCTGCAGGCGATCGAAGAATTCCAGGACTTCGAGGACTCGGACAGCGGATTTGACGGCGCGTGGCATCGAAAAGCGGTGCGCGCAACATCAGTCCACGCGCAGAAGTTTCTTGTCCACCTTGCCCGAGCCGGTGAGGGCGAACTCGTCCACGAAGACGTAGTTCAGTGGCACCTTGATTGCTGCGAGATGGCGGCGGCAGTGCTCGGACAGTTCCTGATCGGACACGGTGGCCCCCGCGCTGCGTTCGACGAAGGCGATGGCCACCTCGCCCCATTCGGCGTGCGGCCTTCCGACGACTGCCGCATTGAGCACAGCCGGGTGGCTCAGCAGCGCGGACTCGATCTCCTGCGCTGCCACGTTTTCGCCGCCGATCTTCAGCATGTCCTTGACCCGGCCGGTGAAGTGCACGTAGCCTTCCTCTATCCTCCCCAGGTCACCCGTGCGCAGCCAGCCATCGGGCAGGATCAGCGCGGCAGTGGCTTCAGGGTCGTCGTAGTAGCCCTTCATCGCGGGACCGCGTACCTGCAGCTCGCCGATGTCTCCGGCAGCCAGGGCCACGCGGCCCGTCTCGGGATCGGCGACGCGGTACTCGAACTGCTCATAGAGGCGGCCATGCGTGCCTAGGCGCTTGTCCGGCGGATCGTCGATGTCGCACAGGGACAGGTTGCCGTGGCCCTCGGTCGTGCCCCACTTCGACAAGATGAACTCCATGCCCATTTCATCGCGCAGGCGAACCAGCAGGTTCATCGGGCCGGTGGTCGTGCCCTTCTTCAGGCGCGAGAGGTCGAAGTGGCGCGTGCTCCCGGCCTCCAGCTGCCGCACACAAATGGTGTCAATGCCGTGTTGATAGGTGCAGCGCTCGCGTTCGAGGATCGCGAGCGATTCTGCGGCGTCGAACTTCTTGCACGACACCATCGCGGCGCCTACTGCCGTGACGCTCAGGATGCCCCAGATGCAGCCGCTCGCATGGAAGAACGGTGTTGGGCCGAACCAGCGGTCATGCGCATTGAGGTGCAAGCGTGCGTCGTGCAGGAAGGCGTTGCGAACCATTCCCAAGTGGGTGAGCATGCAGCCCTTGGGAAAGGCGGTCGAGCCTGATGTAAACATGATCACCGCAGTGGATTCCGGATCCACCTCCGGCAGGGCGGCATCGGCGGCGGCCGGACGAAGGTTCGCGTAGGCAGTACCGCCGCCGTACTCGCGTACGCCCAGCCGGAGCGTCGCCACTGCGTCGTCTTCCTGCTCCGCGAATTCGGAGAGCCGCCGCGCGAGCCCTTCCTCGGAGACGAGCAGGTCACAGCGCGACTTTCTCAGCACATAGCGCAGCTCGCGCGCTGAAAATCGCGGGTTCAGGGGGATCATCACGGCACCGGCCAGCGCGATGCCGAAATAGGCAAGCACCCAGTTCGCCGAGTTGTAGCCCATCAACGCGACGTGGTCACCGCTGGCCACGCCGCTGGCACGAAGCCGACGCGCGAAGGTGAGCGACTCCGCGAGCAGTTCGCCATAACGCATGCGCACCTGTTCGATGACGAGCGCTTCGTTGTCCGGCCAGTTCACGGCGGCCCGCCGCAACAAGCCGCCCAGGCTCAGCTGCCAGTCGGCCGCCGTCGGCACAGGCCAGGCTCGCGCCATGCCCGTCACCCGGCGAGCGAGAAGTACGGCATCACGGCGCCCGAGGGTAGTTCCTTGAAGCCCACGCGCAAGGGCATGCCGTCACGCAACTGTTCTTCCTTGGCGCCTTCGAGGTTGGCCATCATTCGCACGCCCTCGGCCATCTCCACCACGACGACCAGATAGGGCAGTGTCTTCGACACGGCCTCCACGACTGGCCGGTACACCGCCGTCCATGAATACAGCGTCGCGTCCCCGCAGCTGACGATCCAGTCGCCGGCGGGAGCCAGACATTTGGTGCAGCGCGGCGTAGGGTAGAACCAGACGTTGCCGCACGCATTGCACTTGGGGATGCGCAGCTCGTGTTTCTTGCAGCCTTCCCAGAAGAAACGCGCATAGGGCGAGGTGACGATGCGCATCCAGCCGATGTCGATGATGTCCGGATCCGTCGGGTCCGCCTCCACATCCAGCGGCGTCTTCATTTTCAAGTTGCTCACAAGGTGTCCTCCGTTCCGAGCACGAGCGTGCAGTGCGAGGTGAGCACGCCGGCCTGGCCGTGCACCATGGCCGTGTTCGCTTTCTTCTGCTGTCGCGCACCGGCTTCGCCACGCAGCTGGCGCACGGCTTCGATGATCGGCAGGGTCTGGCCCGGCGTGCCGGGGTGGGCGCACGCGAGGTTGCCGCCATGCGTGTTCACGGGCAAAGAGCCGCCAGGAGCGATCGCACCGGAGGCGACGAACTCGGCCGCATCGCGAATGTTGCAAAAGCCCATGGAGGCGAGGTTCGCGGGCACGCACCACGACACGGGGTCGCCTAGGAAGGCCATGTCCATGTCCTTATTGCCCAGGCGCGCGATGTCCTTCGCGCGATTCGCGGATTCCGCGCCGAGGTCGATGAGGTAGTCTGTGAAATTCGGCAGGTTGTGGATGTAGTAGTAGGAGAACATGCTGCCCGCGCCGAGCAAGTAGACGGGCTTCTTGCGCCCCCCCCTGGCATGGTCGGCTCGCGAGACCAGGAGCGCGGCGCCCCCGTCGGAGATGAGCGAGCAGTCCGCTCGGCGCAACGGGGTGGTGATGGGTCGGGAGGCCATCACGTCGGCTACCGTGATGGGCGTGTCGCGCAAGGCCGCCTTGGGGTTCAGCGCCGCCCACTGCCGCGCCGCCACGGCGGCGTGCGCGACCTGCTCTGGCGTCCAACCATACTCAATCATCAGGCGCCGCGCGACCAGTGCATACAGCGAGATGATGAGCGGCCCGAAAGGCAACTCGTATTCGAGGTGGTGGTGCGCGGCGAAGATCGGGATGATTCCGTCCGGGCCGAGCCCGGAAGACAGATTGTCTGCGAAGACGATCATCACGTTGTCGCACTGGCCCGTGGCAATCAGGCTCGCGGCCGTGCGCACGGCCGACGCACTGGAGGCGCCGCCCGTCTTGGTGACGTCCGTGTAGTGCTTGGCAGGCATCCCGAGATGCTCGGCGAGCAGGGCCTGGAAGCGCGTGTGGTCTTCCACACGCGAACCGAAGGCGATCAGCCCGTCGACCTGATCCTTGTCAATGCCTGCATCCTCGATGCACAGCCGCGCGGATTCCGCACACAGGTCCATGACATTCGAGCCAGGCAGGTGGCCGAGCGCCGTCTCTCCGATTCCGGTGATCGCGGCCGCGCCGCGCAGACTTGACATCGATGATTCCCCTTGTGAGTGGCTAGATGGGAATGTAAGCAAATCACGGACAAAAGACAAACATCGTCGACTCAGAATTCACATATGCGAACGACGAGGGACGTGATTGAGGGTTAACCCTCGAATGTAGCATCCTGGCGCACGGCTTCCTGCGGCTGCGCTGCAGAGATTGCGGGCACGACAGACTTCTGGCCTTCAGTACCAAACCCCGCGGGTTTTGCCCTGCATGCGGGGCGCGGCGGATGTCGCAGACGGCGGCGCACTTGGTGGACCATGTTTTTCCGCACCTGCCGGCGCGCCAGTGGGTGCTGTCTGGCCCCAAGCGGCTGCGTTACTTCATGCAGCGCGATGGGGCGGCGCTGAACAGCGCGCTGCGCATCTTTTTGCGGGTCATCGAGCAATGCCTGCTGCGCCACTGCCAAGGGGTGGCCAAGCTTGACAAGGCGGCGGTGCATATCGGTGCGGCGGCCGTGGCCCAGGTGCAGGCCGGCCCAGGTGTGCACCCGCATCCTGCGCGCGTTTGCCAGCCGCGGCCTGATCGAGCGCATCGCCGCCCTGGTGCCCCCGCCGCGCACGCACCGCCACCGGTACTACGGGGTTCTGGCACCGAACGCACCGCTCAGAGCTGTGGTGACGGCCATGGCGCAGGCGGGGCCGGCCCAGGTCGCGGTCGCGGTCGGGCAAAGCGGGCGCACTACCTCTGGGCGGTTCTCATCGCGCGCATCTACGAGGTTTTTCCGCTGGTGTGCCCCCTGTGTGGCGGCAACATGCGCATCCGTGCGTTCATCACCGAGGGGGTGCAGATCAGGCAGATCCTGGAGCACATCGGTGTGGACACCCGGGTTCCACGTATCGCCCCGGTGCGCGGGCCGCCACTGTGGGGCGCGTGTGACGCACAGGGTGCAGATAGTGCTGCGCAGGGGGCGCCAATCGACCCGGACTGCGGCGAGTCAACCCAGACAGCGCCCGAGGACGTATTCGTTCAGCGCACTGAGTGGTGAACGCACAAACCGGCGATGCCGATGCCAAACCGGTGATGCCGATGCAAACGCGCTCCGTGGGGCGGGCCGTGCTGGTCGGGCTCGGTCGCCCCAAATGGCCTGGTCAAACGCAGCATCAGGACCAGGTGAAGCCCAGTGGTCGGCCCAGAGGTCGTGGCGACGCAGACAGCGTGCGGGTATTGAGGGTGGCTGCAGGGACGATATCTGGGCTCGGGTAGTTGATTTCCTATCCCCATAAGGCAGCAGGTGGGCGCGTGGCGCCTGGCGTGTGGCCTTCGCCGAGACTCTGAAGCAAAACCGAACAATCCCCGGCGCACTTCCCAATAGACGCCGAAGGCTCGCTTCGCTTTCAATGGAGTCCCCGCAACGACTCCCGCTTGATTGCCATGCACGCCCCCCATCCCGATTCCCAACACTTCAAGCTGCCGCCCGACGTCCAGGAGTTCTGCGACATGGCCAAACGCGTCGTGCGCGACGAGCTGCTGCCACTGGAGCAGCAGTTCATGTCCAGCCCGAACCAGGCCTACGGCCAGCCCGAGATCATGATGATCCGCCGCGTCTTCCCCGGCGCGGTGGCCGAGCGGCTGGAGAAAATCTCGCGTGACACGGGCCTGTGGTACATGATGGTGCCGGAGGAATACGGCGGCCCCGGCCTGTCCATGCTGGCCCAGGTGGCCGTGATGGAGCAGCTGATGTACTCGGCCGTGCCGCTGCCGATGGCCAGCGTCGGCAACATCCTCTATGAATGCAAGGGCGACCAGATAGAGCGCTTCCTCAAGCCCGTGATCGCGGGTGCCAAGACCACCGCCTTCGGCCAGACCGAGCCCAATGCCGGCTCCGACCCGGGCGGCATGATGCAGACCCGCGCCGTGCGCAGGAACGCCAAGTGGGTGATCAACGGCACCAAGATGTGGATGTCCAACGCCGACGACTGCGACTTCGTCATGCTGCAGGCTGTGACCGACCCCGAGAAGCGCCAGCGCGGCGGCATCACCATGTTCCTGGTGGACCGCAAGAACCCCGGCATGAAGGTGCGCGCGGGCATCCCCACCTGGCTGGGCACCACGCCGAAGCAGCACATCGTGGACTTCGAGGACTGCGAGGTGCCCGACGAAGACGTGCTGGGCGAGGTGGGCAAGGGCTTCACGCTCGGCCAGCAGTGGCTCACCATCCACGACCGGCTGCTGCGCGGCCCCTACGCGCTGGGCAAGATGCAGCGCGCGCTGGACATGAGCGTGGACTGGGCCAAGCAGCGCGTCACCTTCGGCAAGCCGCTGTCCGAGCGGCAGGCCATCCAGTGGCACCTGGTGGACATGTACGTGGACATCCAGGCGCTGCGCTCCATGACCTACGAGATGGCCGCGCGCGCCGACAGCGGCGAGGACGTGCGCACCGAGGCCGCGCTGATCAAGCTGTGCGCGGGCGAATGGGGCGCGCGCTGCCTGGACCATGCCATCCAGGTGCACGGCGCCATGGGCGAGACGCTGGAGCTGCCGCTCAGCATGTTCTACCGCTACCTGCGCCACGCGCAGATCGGCGGCGGCACCAACGAGATCCAGAAGATGCTGATCGCGCGCAAGTTGCTCAAGTAGCCGCCCTCGGCCACACTGATTCAAGACAAGGAGACAAGCCATGCAAAGAAGCCACCTCATCCGCGCCGCCCTGCTGGGCGGTGCTGTCGCGCTTGCGGGCGCGACGGCCGTTGCCGACGATGCCTATCCGGCCAGGCCGGTGAAGATCGTCATCGGCTTCGCGCCGGGCAGCGGCACCGACGTGACCGCGCGCCTCATCGCGCAGGAACTGCAGAAGTCCCTGAACCAGACCTTCGTGGTGGAGAACCGCCCCGGCGCGGCGGTGCAGATCGCCGCCAACCTGGTGAAGGCGGCCCCGCCGGACGGCTACACGCTGCTGCTGACGTCCAACTCGTCACACTCCGTCAACCCGCACGTCTACAAGGTGCTGTCGTATGACCCGGTGGCCGACTTCACGCCCGTCGGCGGCGTGGCCTCGCTGCCGTTCGTGGTGGCGGTGAACGCCGATGTGCCGGTGAAGACGCTGCCCGAGCTCGTCACCTGGTCGCGCGCCAACAAGGGCAAGGTGTTCTACGGCTACAGCGGCACGGTGTTCCGCGTGCCGGGCGAAACGCTCAACCGCACGCAGCAGCTCAGCGCCACCGCCGTGCCGTTCAAGAGCAGCCCCGACGCCATGACCGAGGTCATCGCCGGGCGCGTGCAGTTCCTGGTGGTGGACCTGGCTTCCAGCCAGCCGCACCTCACCTCCAAACGCCTGCGCGCGCTGGCCGTCACCAGCGCCAAGCGCTCGGCCCTGGCGCCCGAGCTGCCCACCGTGGAAGATGCCCTGGGCCTGACCGACTTCGACATGGCGGCATGGACGGGCCTTTTCGGCCCGGCCAACATGCCCAAGCCCATCGTGGACAAGCTCAGCGCCGCGCTGCTGAAAATCCTGGCCAACCCCGAGATGCGCCAGCGCATGCTGGCCGCCAACATCGAGCCCATGCCTTACGACCCGGCGGCGTTCGGCAACTTCGTGAAGCAGCAACTCAGGTCCTGGGGCGCCAAGGTCAAGGACGCCGGGATCGAGCCGGAATGAGCCCCGCCCGCAACCTCGTGACATCCAGTTGAAGGAGCCGCGCCATGCCTATCGACGTGACCGTTGAAGACCACATCGCCCTCATCACCATCAACCGGCCCGAGCGCATGAACGCGCTGGACAACGCCCACTACCGCGCGCTGTCCGAGGCCTGGGTGCGCGTGCGCGACGACGGCAACATCCGCTCCGCCATCGTCACCGGTGCCGGCGACCGCGCCTTCTGCGCCGGCGCCGACATCAAGTCGCTGCTGCCGCAACCCACCGCCCTGTCCGACATGTGGCTTACGCAGAAGGACCAGATCATCAACCGTGGCCTGGAAGTCTGGAAGCCGATCATTGCGGCCGTGAACGGCGTCTGCATGGGGGGCGGCACCTGCATGCTGTTTGCCACCGACATCCGCATCGCCGTGCCCACGGCGGTGTTCAGCCTGGCCGAGGTCAAGCGCGGGCTCGTGCCCGGCAACGGCGCCACGCAGCGCGTGCTGAGCCAGCTGCCCTATGCGATTGCGATGGAGATGGTGATGACGGGCGACTCGATCGATGCGGAGAGCGCCGCGCGTTGGGGCCTGATCAACCGCATCGTGCCGCCGGAGAAGCTGATGGACACCGCCTTCGAGTATGCGCGGCGCATCGGCCGCAACGCCCCGCTGGCGGTGCAGGCGGCCAAGGAGCTAGCCATCCGCGCCCGCGACGTCGACCTGCAGACCGGGCTGCGCATGGAAACCGTGATGAACCGCATGCTGTGGGAGAGCGAGGACCTGAAAGAGGGCGCGGCGGCGTTCGCTGAAAAACGCGAGCCCCGCTTCCAGGGCCGCTGAGCCGACCGTCCAGGGCCATGCAAAACGACAGCGTCCTCAAGGGGGTGACGGTGCTGGAGTTCGGGGTGCGCATCGGCGCCTCCGTCGCCGGCTCCGCGCTCGCGCAGCTGGGCGCGACGGTGCTGTTCGTGGAAACCGCCGCTGCGCCATCCGGCGCGGCCACCAAATTTTCCTGCCGCGAGCAGTTCGCCGCCGGCAAGCTGAGCCTGCTGCCGGAGCGCGGCAGCGAGGCCGACCGCGGCCTGCTGGCGCAACTCGCCGCCGTCGCCGACGTGGTGCTGCTGTCATCGGACCTCGACCCGGCCGGCGCCTGGGGCCCGGCCGGCGCGCGTGCGGGCGCCGTGGTCTGTGACATCACCGCCTTCGGCAGCAGCGGCCCGCTCGCCGGCAGGCCCTGCTCGGACGCGCAGATCCAGGCACTGTCCGGCATCCTCGGGTGCACCGGCATGCCGGACGGCGGGCCCACGCCCATCCCCTTGCCGCTGGTCGAGCACATGGCCGGCCTGTATGCGGCCGGCGCGGTGCTGTGCGCGCTGCGGCAAAGGAGAGCCGACGGCTTCGCCCCGTCCGTGGAGGTCAGCCTCTACGACGTGGGTTTCGCGGCGATGACTTCCTTTCTTGCGCCCGCGCTGGAGGACCAGGCGCCACGCGCCACGCGGGTGGGCAATCGCCATACCATGGCGGCGCCCTGGAACGTGTACCGCGCGGCCGACGGCTGGATCCTGCTATGCGCCGGCAGCGACGAGCAGTGGCGGCGCATCTGCCGCCTGGTCGGCCGTGAGGAGTTGGCCGGCGAGCCCGCCTATGCGAAGAATGCGGACCGCGTGACGCATGTCGCCCAGGTCGATGCCGTCGTGCAGGCCTGGGTCGATGGCCGCAGCGTGGACGAATGCGTGGAGCGGATCAGCGCGCTCGGCTTGCCCTGCGGCCCGGTGGCGCGCATCGACGGCTACCCGCGCGAAGCCAACCTGGCGCACCGGCGCATGGTGCATGAGACGCAGGACCCGGTGACCGGCAGGCCGGTGTTTGTGCCCGGCCCGGTGTTCAGGATGAGCCGCTCGGGCGGGCAGGCGCTGCTGCGCATTCCGCTGCCGGATGCGGACAGGGCGGAGATCACCAGGCTCGCGCGCGAGTCGCGGCCTTTCACCGCGGGCACCCGGCCGCTGCCGGCGAAGGAGCCTTTCGCGGGCGTCCGCGTGCTGGAGATTGGCCACTACACCACGGTGCCCATTGCCACCCGCACCCTCGCGGCCCTGGGCGCCGAGGTGATCAAGATCGAGCCGGCGGAAGGCGAGGCCGTGCGGCGCTGGCCGCCCATGCGCAACGGGCAGGGCATCTTCTTCACCTTCCAGAACTCGGACAAGAAATCCGCCTGCCTTGACCTTGAAACAGAGGACGGCCGCGCCCTGCTGGCGCGGCTGATCGCCTCGGCCGACATCCTGGTGGAGAATCTGCGCCCCGGCGCGCTGGCGCGCAAGGGCTTCTCGCCGGCCGAGGTGGAGCGCATCAACCCGCGGCTGGTCTACTGCTCGATCTCCGGCTTCGGCGCGGACTCGCTGTACCCGGGCCGCGCCGCCTTCGACACGGTCATCCAGGCGATGTCGGGGCTGATGGACGTGACGGGCGTGAACGGCATGCCGCTGAAGACGGGGCCTTCGAGCGCCGACGTGCTGGGCGCCGCGTGCGGCTTCACCGCGATGGTGGCCGCGCTGGAATACCGCGACGCTTCGGGCCATGGCCAGTACATCGACCTGTCGATGCAGGACATCACCGCGTGGGCCACCCAGACGCTGTGGAATGGCGTGCAGCGCGCGCCGCGGCCGGCCGTCATCGCGAGCGGCGACGGGCATGTGCTCGGGCAGGGCGGCGATGCCGTGCCGGTGCTGGGCGTGGGGGAGGTGCTGCAGGCCGGGCAAACGATGGCGCGGCGTTTGTGGTTCACGGCGCAGATGGAGGGCGCCTGGTTCCCGCTGCTGGCGGTGCCGTTCCGCCTGGACGGAGTATCACCCCTGGTCCTGGAGCCCGCGCCGCCCTTGGGCCGCGACACCGAAGAAATCGCGCGCGGCCTGCCGGAGCCGGGCGCTGCTCAAACACAGGAGAGATTCACATGAAAGTCAGAAGGTCCATGCTGCTCGTGCCCGCCGGCGACGAGCGCAAGATAGAAAAGACGCGCGACGCCGCGGCCGACGTGCTGATGTTCGACCTGCAGGACAGCGTGCCCTTCGACAACGCGGCCAAGGCGCGCGCGCGCGACACGCTGCGCGGCGCGCTGGCCCGGCCGTTTGCGAAGCACATCGAAGTCAACGTGCGGGTCAACGCCATCGACTCGCCCTGGCTGCTGCCCGACTTGGAGATGGCGCTGGAGGCGGGCGTGGATTCGGTGACCTTCGCCGAACTGCGCACGCCCGGCGACGTCATCCACTTCGAGCGGCTCTTGCGATCGCTCAGGCCCGGCAAGCGCGTGCCCGAGGTGCTGCTGGATATCGAGACTCCCTCGGCACTGTGCCACCTGGAGGAGATCGCCCGCCAGGCCACGCTGGTCACCGGCATGATGGTGGGCGTGAACGATTACGCGCTGGAAGTGCATTCGTCCGGCGCGCTGTTCGGCCAGCAGGGCGAGCCCTGCCAGGACCACCTCACCTGGATTCGCCCCAAGACCGTGGCCGTCGCGCGCATGCACGGCTGGACGGTGGCCGACGCGGTGATGCTGAAAGACCCGAAGGACCTGGACGCCGGCCGCGCCGCCATGTGGCTGTCCCGGCGCATGGGTTTTGACGGCTGGGTGGTGCTGTTCCCGCCGCAGCTGCCGGTGGCCCATGAGGTGTTCTCGCCGACCGGGCAGGAACTGGCCTGGGCGCAGGAGGTGACACAGCGCTACGCGCGCGAACAGGCCGTGCCGGAGGCAGAGCGCAAAGCCACCGTCGCGCGCCAGCACCTGCAGCTGGCGCGCTACCTGCAGGGCCTGGACGGCGCCATCCGGGCGGCGGCGAACTGAAGCCCCGCGTGCACTCCTGCCGGGCCGCCCTCCATAATGGCTGCCTGAGGAGTGCACTTTCCTTGCGACACCGCGTTTCCATCCGACAGATCGAGGGTTTCCTGCTGGCCAGCGAGCAGCTGTCGTTCAGCCGCGCCTCGGAAGAGATGCACATCACGCAGTCCGCGTTCTCGCAGCTGATCCGCGAGCTGGAGTCGCAGCTGGGCGTGCAGCTGTTCGACCGCACCACGCGGCGCGTGCACCTGACGGCCGCCGGCGAGGCGATGCGCCTGAAGATGCAGCGCGGCCTGCATGCCATCGACGACGCCTGCGACGAGGCCCGGGCCATCGCGCGGGTGGACCGCGGCCACATCCGCGTGGCGTCGCTGTCGTCGCTGGCCATCGGCATCATCACGCGCACGCTGGCGCATGTGCGCACGGAGTTCCCGGGCATCACCGTTTCGCTGCGCGAAGACGCCAACGACCGCCTGGTGGACCTGGTGGCGGCCGGCGACACCGACCTGTCGGTCTGCACCGAGATCCGCTCGGCGCCGGGTCTGGCCTTCGACCCGCTGTTCGACGACGAGCTGGTGATGGTCATGCAGCAGGACAATCCGCTCGCCAAGTCCCGGCAGATCGCCTGGGAGCAGCTGCAGGACGAGCCGCTGGTGCTCACCGCGCGCGGCACCAGCACGCGCGAGAGCGTGGCGGCCGCCCTCACGCGGCACGGCATCGACAAGCCCGCGGAGTATGAAGTGGCCAGCATGCCGACGTCGATCTCGCTGGTGCGGGCGGGCTTCGGCAGCACCTTCATCTCCCGCGTGGCGCTGCTGGACACCGACCGCAAGGGCCTGAAGGCCGTGCGCATGCAGCGCCCGGCCCTGCGCCGCATGGGGATCTACCGCCGCTCCGACCGCACGGCATCGCCGGCCATGCTCAAGTTCATCGAACTGCTCAAGCTGGAAGTCGCGGAAACGCTGAGCCGGCTGCGCTAGGGCGATGCAGGAAAACATGAACACCCTCCTTCAGCAACTGGCCCCCGGTGGAACACTGCGCGCGGCGATCAACCTGAGCAACTTCCTGCTCGTCAGCGGGCAGTCGCCGGCGGGTGACTGGCAGGGCGTGGCGCCGGACATGGCCCGGGCCATCGCCACGCGCCTGGGAGTGCAATTGCAATTCGTGCCCTACAAGACGCCCAGCGAGCTGGCCGACGCGGCGCAGACCGGCGCATGGACCGTCGGCATGATCGGCGCGGAGCCGGCGCGCGCCGAAAAAATCAGCTTCACCGCCGCTTACGTCGAAATTGAAGCGACCTACCTCGTGCCGCCCGGTTCGGCGTTGCGGCACGCGTGCGAGGTTGACCGCCCCGGCAACAGGATCGCCGTGTTCACCGGCAGCGCGTACGCCCTCTGGCTGGTGCGCAACCTGAAGCATGCCGAACTGGTCCACGCTTCAAGCTTTGACGGGGCCTTCAGTCAGTTTCGCGGCGAGGGCCTGGAAGCGCTCGCATCGCTCACGCCCAAACTGGTATCCGATGCGGCCCGCTGGCCGGGCTCGCGCATTCTCGATGGGCGCTTCATGGGCATCCAGCAGGCCGTGGGCACGGGCAGGCAAAACGCCGAAGCTGCCGATTTCCTCCAGGGCTTTGTGGAAGAGGTGAAGGCCTCCGGGCTGGTTGCCGAATGGATCGGCAGGCACCGGGTGCAGGGCCTGTCCGTGGCCCGGGCGGCAGCCCGGTGATCCCGACCGGCCCCTGGGCCACGCTGGCCGTCACGCTCGCCATCCAGGCGATGGTCTCGATGGCGGTGTTCAGCGTGCCGGTGCTGGCGCCGGAACTGGCGCGCCTGCTCGGCGTGTCGCCCTCGCTGGTCGGGCCGTATGTGGCCATCGTCTATGTGGGCGCGATCATGGCGAGCACGCTGGCCGGACCGCTGGTGCTGCGCTACGGGGCGCTGCGGGTCAGCCAGTGCGCCACGCTGTCATGCGCGGCGGGGCTGGCCCTCCTGGCCACGGTTCCTTCCATACCCGCGGCCATCATCGGCGGCCTGCTGGTGGGCCTGGGCTGTGGTCCCATCACGCCGGCCAGTTCGCACATGCTGGCGCGCTCGACGCCGGCGCATCGCGTGTCCCTGGTGTTCTCGGTGAAGCAGACCGGCGTGCCGCTTGGCGGCATCCTGGCCGGCGCGCTTTTGCCGCCGCTGCTCATCGCGGCCGGCCTGTCCTTCGCGCTGTGGAGCGTGGCGGCCGCCTGCGTTGTGTGCGTGCTGCTGGCGCAGCCGCTGCGGGGGGCGCTGGATGCGGACCGCGAGCCGTCGCGCGCGCTGGGCATGGCGAACCTTGCCGGGCCCATCAGCATGGTCCTGCGGCACCCGCCGCTGGCGCGCCTGGCGGCGTCCTCGTTTGTTTTTTCCGCCATGCAGATGAGCCTGGCCACCTATCTGGTGACCTACCTGAACACCACCCTCGGCTACAGCCTGGTGCAGGCCGGCGCTGCCCTGGCGTTCTCCCAGGTGGGCGGCGTGACGGGGCGGATTCTCTGGGGCTGGATCGCCGACCGCTGGCTCGGCGCGCTGCGCATGCTGGCCGTAGTGGCGGCCATCATGGCCGTGTGCGCCGTGTGCATGTCGGCACTGGGCGCGGGTGTGCCGCCTGTGCTGCTGGGCGTGCTGCTCATCGCTTTCGGCGCGTCGGCCACCGGATGGAACGGCGTGTACCTTGCCGAGGTCGCGCGCCAGGCGCCACCCGGCATGGCGAGCACTGCGACGGGCGGCTCGCTGGCCGTGACTTTCTTCGGCGTGGTGCTGGGCCCCTTGCTGTTTGGCGGCGTCGCCGAATTGTTTGGCAGCTATCGCGTCGGCTACGTCGCCCTGGCGATCCCGGCGGCGTATTGCGCCTGGCGCCTCGCGCGGCCGGGGCGTGCTGAAGGCTAGCCCTGCCCATTGCCCATAAGTATTCTCAACTTGTATCCGGCGGCCTGAGAGAGAAACCCAGGCACATCATCTGCAAGACCGCGTAACCCTGCCACATGATCTGGTGCCCCGGGGGCGGATCATTTTTGCGGCCAAGGTAGCCGCCCAGTCGAGCAACCAGGCGCACCGCATCCCCAAGGTTGGCAGGCGGCGTGATCCTGTTTTGTTTGGCGAAGGCGCTGAGCACCGTGACCTCGATGTCCGACAGCAGGACCTGGGCAGGAAGTTCCGGGCAGGCCCGCCCCAGCAATGTCAGACGACCTGATCTCTAGGATTTTATTTTGACCCCAATTTCAGAATCAGGCGCAGGCTGGTGCGCGGAAATACGGTTTCCGCGGCGTTCAGTTCGTCACATAGTTTCTGGATCGCCAAGTCCGAATTTTTCTGAGCCAAGTGGTGAAGCTGTGCGGCCAGCGTCTGGGCTTTCAAGTCCACGACTGAAAGTCCAGTAGCCAATCGGAATATCGTGCCGCTCGAGGCGCAGCGACAGCGACCGGGTGAAAGTCTGTCGCACCATCACCCGGCCCTGGCTGGCCAACGACCGCGGGCAAGGCGGCCTGCGCCATTCGCAAACAAACGGTGGAGCCCGTCTTTGGCATCATCAAGTCGGTGATGGGGTTCAGGCAGTTCTCCTTGCGCGGATTGCGCAAAGCAACTGGCGAATGGAATCTGGTTTGCCTGGCCTGGAACGTCAAACGCATGGCCGTACTCCGTCCAAAAGTTGGATAAGGGAAGGAAATACCGTGAAAAACGCGCGAAACCTCAAGAATTCGGTCCGATATGCCTGTTGTTTAGACAACTTCGAAACCAGCCGCGTTTTTGATCTCTCAAGTCCGACCGGCTGCCAGTCTCAAGCACTCGAATTTTCCAGCCTTTAAATGGTGACCATGATTTTATGAAAAATGCTACTATGTGACCTAATTTTTTACCGAGGTGCGTCATGCAAGTCTCCATCCGCGAACTAAAAGCCAACCCGGCACGCGCCATTGCCTTGGTGCAGCAAGGTCAACGTATACAGATCACATCACATCGCCGGGTCGTCGCCGAGCTGGTTCTTCCCACTGAGCCCACGGCACAAGCAAGCCCTCCATCTGACGAAGATGCCATGCAGCGCCTGCTTGCATCCGGCCTGATCGCCGAGCCTGCTTCCAAGCCATTCAAAATAGGCAAAGCCATCGTGTTTGCCCCAGGCCCAGACGGCCAAACCATGAGCGACTTGGTGATTGAACTGCGAGGCCCCAAGTGATCTTGTTTTGCGACACTTCGGCACTCATGAAGCTCTATGCGCAAGAACAGCACAGCGATTGGACGCGCCAACAAGTTACATCCGCAAGCCGCTGTATCGTGAGCCAAATCACCTGGGTTGAAATGTGCGCCGCGTTTGGACTGAAAGAAAGAACCGGGCAAATCCATGCCCCTGAGGTAAAAGCGGCGCTCGCCCGACTACGCCTTGAATGGCCGATGTACTTTCGCCTCGCGTTAGACACCCCACTTTTAAATACCGCAGGCGAATTGGCTGTGAGTTTTGGACTGCGCGCTTACGACAGCGTGCAACTCGCCAGCGCCCAAAAAACGTACTTGCAGCTAGGCCAAAACATGCGCTTTTGCTGCTTCGATAAACAACTCAATACAGCCGCG